>NZ_PJBM01000222.1:0-78088 GCF_002836075.1 Shewanella sp. GutDb-MelDb
GAAAAGGATTAATAAACAATGAGTAAAAGTATTGCCCCATTAAACTCAGACAAACACCTTCAGATTAAGATTACCGAATCAACAGATTACCGAAGATTTGCAGATCAACACCTTATTCCAGTGGTATTCCATGAGTTTCATCATTTAGCATCAGAGTTTCCGCTAGTTTTTGTAAAAAATACTGAAACTGGGCAGTTTATTCCAGTCGCACTAATGGGGATTAAAAACGGTGTTAACTTGTATTGTCAGCAAGATAATTGGCTGCCTGTTATACGACCATTAGGTTTTAATAATGCCCCTTTGTCATTGGTAAAAACCAATGAACAAAGTGAAGATGTGATGGTTTGTATTGATGAAGATAACAAGCTGATTGTGGACAATAGTGGTCATAGACTTTTCAATGACAATAAAGAGCAATCTGAATATCTAAAATCCCGAACTCAAGCCCTTTTAGATATAGCATCATATAGCCAACAAACGGCCAATATTTGCCAGTTTTTAGCGTCGAAAGCGCTACTCACACCTAAGCAACTTAGCGTTAAATTATTAAAAAATGAGCAAGTCATTAATATTGATGGTGTTTATATCGTTGATGAGAAACTGCTTAATAATTTAAGCGATGAAGAGTTTTTAGTTTTGAAAAACAAAGGGCTTCTATCACTCATCTATGCTCATATCATCTCTTTGCAACAGCTTCCTAGACTAATAGAAAAACAAAACCAGTACGATAAGAGTCAATAATTTTATATCGCGTCTCTGTCGCAGTGAAAGCTTAACATTCACTGCGACTCGCGGCTTAAAAGCTAAAGCTTCTGCAATCCGTATTGTTTAATTTTCTCAAGTAGTTCTCTGTGATTGGGTAGCTCTTTAACCAATTGCCTAGTTACTTCCTCTAATCTTTGGCCCTGCTTCTCAATATGAGCTAATTCATCAGGTAGCGAAATCTTGCAGTCGGGTGTTTTATTCATTCCGAACAAAACATATAAATAGTTTTCTAAATCAAAAACTTCGAACTTACTAAAGAAATCTTCACGATTGGGAGCAAAATCTTGCCATAGTGATAGACGTTTGATTAGTTCTACAGACATGGTTTTTGGATCACGATTATCGATCCAAAATTGCGAGTCGCTGCGATCGGACAAACAATAATGCAGCTTAATAAAATCAACGACGCGTTCCCATGCATACCCCATCACATGATTAAACCGGTCTCTCACTGCCGTCAACTGGGTTGCTGATGCAGGAAATCTATTCGCTAAAAAACCCGCTGCAAAATCAGTTAATAGAATAGAGGTGGCCTCTAAGGGTTCTAGAAAACCTTGTGCTAAACCAAGAGCAACGCAATTTTTTTCCCAAGAGCGCTCTCTATAGCCCACGGTCATTGGCAAGGTGCGATGTTGATATTCTGCGAGCTTGCCACCTAGATACTTATCTAGCTTTACAAGTGCCGTGGCATCATCCATGTACTTTGTCGAGTAGACAAAGCCCACGCCCCTTCGGTGACTTAAAGCTATGTCCCAGATCCATCCGGCTTGATGAGCGGTTGCAACGGTAAAAGGTGGAATAACAGAGTCAGCATCAGTGGGCACTTGAACCGCGATAGCCTTATCGACAAATAGCTGATCTGCTTTACTGATAAACGGCACATGCAATGCTTTATCAATCAACAGAGAGGCAAAACCACTACAGTCGATATAAAAATCAAATTCGAGAGTGCCCGCGGTATCGGTCACTAGTGATTTAATTTCTCCCTCAGTCCCCATAATCACATCGTTTACATTTGCACTGATATGTTTGACATTAAAATTGGCTTTTGCATTAACGCCAAGTAACTTAGCAAACTTAGCTGCGTTTAAATGATAAGCGTAACCTAAGTGCCCTTTATATTCTGCATCACTGATTGTCTTAGGGCTTTTATAGGCTTCACAGACAGCATGTTGTGGAGAAACAGCCTCTGCGTATGTTCCGGTCTTTCTTGACAACCATAAACGGGTTAAACCTTCAGTAACAGGACCTGGCATATCGAATAGATGATGATAAAAGTTATTCTCAGGATGTTTTACTTTATCCTGCCAATTAGCGAATTTTATTGATTGCTTAAACGTCACATCACAACAACGAATAAACTCCGTTTCACTGATCCCAAAACTCTGTAATGACTGGCGTATAGCAGGAACAGTGCCCTCTCCGACCCCTATGGTAGGAATATCGGGCGACTCGATAAGCGTAACTGAGAGATGTTCATTACTAAGTGCTGCTTTGCCTAAATGATTTGCAGCAAGCCAGCCTGCCGTTCCGCCGCCAACAATGGCGATTGTTTTAATATCCATAAGATGTCTCCATATTAATTAGCGGCTAAATCAAACAATAATGTCTGCAATCTGACTTTCAAATAACACAGATTATTGGGATGAATTCGCTTCTATTCATCATGCATATTCTCTAACAAAAAACCCAGCTAATGCTGGGCTTTTATTAAATGTAATTTATATTTAGAAACGTAGCGCTACACCAACCTTATAACGAGCTTCGCCTTCAAAGCTCCATGCTGGGTAACCGTTTTTAAGCTCTGGTTTAACTTCAGCAGCATCTGGTGCGACACCAAGTTGAACACTGTCTTCTTCAAGCAAGTTAACCACTTCAAACGTCACTGATAAGTAATCAGTAATATTGTAGTTAGCACTCAAATCGACGGTTCCATAATCTTGGTGTTCACGGTTGCCGTAGAAACCTGGTAGCTCACGGATCATGTATTCACTACGCCAGTTATAAGCAACTCGAGCAGAGAAGTCTTCCATCTCATAATAACCCACTAAGTTTACGGTGTGCTTAGAAGAGTCAGAGAAGACACTCACTTGATCAGGGTAATTGTCAGCCGGAGCATCAGAATCTGCAAACGTATAGTTAGCTGAATAGCCTAAACCATTTTCAAATGAATCTTGAAGCTGAAGTTCAACACCTTGGATTTGGCCACCAGTACCGTTTTTCTTGGTTGACTTGGTCCAGCTATCTACACCAGAATCTGGGTCAACAATACCAATGCTCTGGTTAAGAATTTGGTTTGAGGTGACGAATGAACTGATATCTTTAATAAAGTAAGTTGCCGCAACAATACCGTCTGGGCTGAAGTACCACTCGACACCTAAGTCGGCTTGAGTCGCTTTAAAAGGTTCTAGTGCTATATTACCTGTGTTCACAACTTCGTTGCCCGCAGTGCCGTCTTTATAACCAGCTAAAGCGGATGAGGCAAACATATCACCATAGTTAGGACGAGAAATAACCTGTGAAGCAGAGGTACGAATAATTACATCTGGTGCAACGTCAAATGCGACGTTAACACTTGGAAGTACATCGCTATAACTTGATTCCAGAGTGCTTAAACCATCTGCGTAAGAACCGTCTGATTGGAGGTTATAGTAATCAGAGGTTGCATCAGTAGAGATATAACGTAGACCAAAGTTACCGCGGATCCCGTCAGCTTCAAAATTAGCCATTAAGTATAATGCTAAGTTCTCTTCGCTAATCGTACCGTAACCTGACTTATAAACGGTGTTGTCTTTATCAAATCCAGAGATTGCCGCATTCGCATCTTTAAGCATTGCATCTAAATTTGGCTTAGGCAGTGTAAAACCGGCACCTGATGACACGGTACCTGAGTAATACTCAGATGCATCTTTTGCTGCAACATCAGCATTCACTATCCCAGGGAATGTTTCCTGCTTTACATCGTGGTCAGTCCACCGCACACCCGTCTTGAATGAAGTAATAGCACCAAGGTCTACAGGAACAGTAACATCAAATTGTGCGTATGTTTCTTCATCTGAATTAGGCTGTTTCTTTAAAGACCAACCCGCTGGTGCCAGTTGGCCTTTAAAGTCTTCAGCGCCAAATGATTTATTTGCGATATCAATATTAATCACATCGCCAGTAGCATCGTATGTACCAACAAAATCAGATACGTCACCAATCCAACCACCATAATTTGATGTCATCTCAGTACCACCTTCAGACTTGGTGTTACCGACACGGCCTTCTAACGTATAGCTGTCAGCATCGTACTTGAAATCCAAATCATATGTGTTTGAATCCATGCTCGCTTTACGGGCCCAAGTCTGCGCCCAACCAGGATTCGCGGCCAAACCATCACGACGGTAGAAGGTACAGGTGCCTGATGAATTTTTCTGCTCACAAATTTCATCTTTACGATTATCGCCATCTACGATGCTAGGGAACATAGTAAACAACGATGTATTTGCATTATTCGCTTTCATATCAAGCGTCATGATATTTAAGCCAAACTCCAAATTGTCTGTTGGGCGGTATTGGAATGCACCATTGATAGCTGTACGTTCTCTATCTTGCTCAAAAGTTGTTGGAACAATATCACCCCAACCGACGAGAGATTCGATACCATTGCGCTGATAAGATGTTTCTGACGCTGCTGCAGAGACTAAGAAACCAAAGCTCTCATTTTCATTTTTCCAGCTATATAAGCCAGAAAGTTCTGGATCTGTCTCTTCAGAAATAGTGCCGTAGTCGGCTTTAGCGCTGATGAAAATTGAATTGGAATCAAGATCTAACGGCTTACGGGTTTTAACAATTACCGTACCACCGATACCGCCTTCTGCGATATCAGCTTGAGAAGACTTGTATACTTCAATTGCACCGACCATTTCTGGTGGTAGAAGTGAATAGTTGAAACTACGGTCAATAGCTTGTTGGTCATACCAACCCGTAGAGGCAACTGAATGTCCGTTAAGCAATGTGCGTGTCAACTGGCTAGAAGCGCCACGAATTGAAACTTGCTGGCCTTGTCCAAACTGACGGTTTACAGCAACACCAGGAATACGAGCCAGTGACTCACCAACATCACCGTCTGGGAACTTACCGATATCTTCAGCAGTTACCGCATCAACAACTGAATCTGAAAATCTTTTTGCGTTAATTGACGCTTTCATTGATGCACGCATACCACGTACTTCAATTTTTTCGATATTTTCATCTGCTGCGACAGTTGCATCAGCATCAGCTGCCATGGCAGACATAGATACTGCGCTTCCGAGGAGTAGCGCAATGTTTGTAGCTAGTACATTTTTCTTAAAAGTAGATGGTCGCATCTCGTTTCCCTTCCATAACTTATTATATTTATTTTTATATCCATAACCATTCCCCAACCGGAATGACAACGCTGTCATGACTAGAGCAAACATTACACAATATTTAACAGCGACGCCACAACAAAATAACCATCGCGTCGATTATATTTATAAAAAACAACATGTGAGTAGAATGCAAAACATCATTAATCTTTAAATACAATCAGTTATACTGGGTGCGAGATTCAATTTTAGCTGTGATGTTTTTTTATATATGGGTAATAGATGCAAAAAATAGTCGCTGATGATTGCTAATTACTTCAAAAGTTCGCACTATACGGCTAAATTCGATAACAAATATTGTCGCCACACCTTCAAATGTTAGCGGTATGTTATCTACAAGATATGATTGCCATGCTCTCTTATTAACGAGAAATCAGCTTTATGAAAGTCACTATTAATGATGTCGCTAAACACGCTGGCGTATCGATAAAAACCGTCTCTCGTGTCACCAATAACGAGCCTTCGGTAAAGCAAGCAACGATAGATAAAGTTAATGAAGCCATTCAAGCATTAAATTATCAACCCAACCTTGCGGCAAGAAGCCTAGCAGGAACAAGCTCTTACGTTATTGGTTTTGTTTATGACAATCCTAACGCCTACTATATTATTGATATGCAAAATGGTATTTTGTCTGCATGTAAAGATCTTGGCTATGAGCTGTTGATCCACCCTTGTGACTCAAAGTCTGCAGATATTTGCGATGAACTAATAAAGCTGGTTAAGCACAATAGGTTATCGGGTTTAGTCCTCACTCCTCCTTTATCAGAGGATCCGGTAATATTGGCCGCACTTGATAAAATAGATGCCAGTTATGTACGCATCATTGCAGGTGAAAAGCTTGAAGATAATAATGGCCTAGCAGTGCTGGTGGATGATAAATCTGGCGCGATATCTATCACACAACATTTAATCGATCTCGGTCATAAACAGATCGCATTCTTAAGTGGTGATGAACAACATGAATCGACTAAAGAGCGTTTAGCCGGTTTTAAGCAAGCACTAAGCAACAATAATATTGCGATTAATAATAACTTCATCATTGATGGACAATATTCGTTTGAATCGGGGGTCGAAGGCGCTAAAAAGCTATTAAGGCAGTCAAAAAGACCTACCGCTATCGTCGCTTGTAACGATGAAATTGCCGCAGGGGCATTGTTTGCAGCACGACTTGAGGGAGTTGATATACCAGCAGACATTTCGATTGTCGGCTTTGAGGATAGTCCTTTTTCACGTCAAACCTGGCCTAAACTGACCACAGTGCATCAGCCCAACGAAAAAATTGCACATATCGCTACTGAGTTATTAATCGCCAAGCGTCGCGCTCAAGCGTCAGATCAATCGAGAGTATTTGTGCCAGAGCCAGTGATTAGAGATTCTTCAACCTCGCCTAAAAAGTAATCGCCGTCTTTTCGCATGACTTGCTCGCTAAATCATGTGAAAGGACAGTAATATTGTTATACCGCTTCTTCGTTTTCTTCGCCTGTACGTATACGAATGACTCTTTCAACATCAGTCACAAAAATCTTACCATCACCGATTTTTCCCGTACGAGCAGTATCAACAATAACGTCAATCGCTTGATCGAGTTGTTCATCTTGAATAACCAGTTCAATTTTTACTTTAGGTAAAAAATCGACCATATACTCCGCGCCGCGATACAGCTCAGTATGACCTTTTTGACGTCCAAAGCCTTTAACCTCAGACACCGTCATTCCATTAATTCCAATCTCAGCAAGTGACTCACGTACATCATCTAACTTAAATGGTTTAATAATAGCTTCGACCTTTTTCATCGTAAAACTCCTAACAACCTGCTGAATTAACTAATTTAGTAACTATCTAGCTTAACATGCAGCCACAAAACTCTGTAGTCTAAAGTGATTTTGTGCCGACTTTAAAAATGAATGCTGTCTTCTTATAACGGAACAATCTAAAAAATCAACCTAGGTTGAGCTAACACGATCACTATACTGCCTAAAGTTATTCAAAAGCTATCTAGTCGCAGGATGCGATATAGCTTGTTCAGGGAAGATACAACATGATTAAAAAGAAGCATGGCTTTACGTTAATCGAGCTTATGGTCACATTAGCCGTCAGTGCTACTTTAATAGCCATTGCGGTACCGTCATTTACCGCTCTATATGCTTACATTAGAGCAGATACTAATATTCGAAAGATTCAACAATCTATTCAACTTGCAAGGAACCACGCTATTACATACGGGATAAGGGTAACCGTTTGCCCAATAGAGCATCAACGCTGCTCAGCTAATTGGCATGAAAACATTAGTATATTTACCGATACAGGCCAATCTAACATTATCGATGGTAATGATAGATTAGTTTACTTACTGGGCCCGTTTAACCCACGAGACACGATCGTTTTCAACAGAGTATCAATTAAATTTCAACCCGATGGACTTGCTGCGGGTTCTAATGGCACTTTAAAATATTGCCCCGATTCCACACGAAGCTCATACGCAAAAGCCATCGTTATAAACCGTTCAGGTAGAGCCCGCTTTTCTTCACGTAATGATATCGATTGTTCGCAGTAAATGAGTCTTTTCCTTAGATGCCAAAAAATCAATAATAGCCAAAAAAATGGCGATTATATTAAGCGCTAATTTGCTAAAAATTAGTGTAAAGTTACTTATACTGAACCTGAAGATTTGACAGGAAATAGTCATGGTAACAAAGATAAAAGGATTCACACTGGTAGAGCTAATGGTTACCATCGCCATCGCGGCAATACTAATTACAATCGCAATGCCCTCATTAACCTCTATGTATGAAGCTATGCGCAGTGACAGTGAAGTTCGAAAACTGCAACAAACATTCGCTTTTGCTAGAAATCAGGCAATTAGTTACGGTTTAGATGTTACTGTTTGCCCACTGGGCACCGACTTGAATACTTGCGGCACTAAATGGATAAAGGGCATTACAGTCCTATATGATAATGCGGGCTCAAATGAATCACTCAAAGTCATTAATGAGTTTAACTCTCAAGACACGTTAACCTTTGCGTCAAACTCTATTGTTTTTAGTCCCGATGGATTAGCTTCCACGTCAGGCACCATGACTTACTGTCCCGGTGGGGCAACAAGTTCAAATTGTAAGTCATTAATACTAGCTGTATCTGGCAGAGTTAATATTCCCGACTAATCAATATTTACCGGACTGTTAATTCATCTTGTTTTTGCGCCTTTTTAGACGCAAAAGCATCGTTTATCGCGACGCACTCTTCTACATCTTGGATAAAGACTTTACGTCCTTTTTTGTCTGAATATTGTTTACTCGGCAAACTGGCCATCTTCAATTCAAACTCTTTTATCGGCCAGTTATAAAATAAAACTTTGTTACCCGCTGATGATTTAATAAAGCACTTATAGTCCATTTTTTCAGTTCTTGGCAATGTTGCCGCCCATGAAAAACTAGGCAATAGTATCGCCAGTAAGCATAAGTTAATGATCTTCATTTCCAACACTCCGCACTTGGTCCTTTAACCCCTATATCGGTCAAAGTAATTGTCTGACAAGTTGAATCTCTGCTTTTCTGTGCCCCTTCAGCAGATGCTGTAATCGTAAAACTATCACCACCCGTTGAAGCCACGCTGTAGTGTCCATTTTCCGTCACATATGAAGCAGAGAGACCCAACTTAGTTAAATCTGTGGTGTAGGCCCTATTATCTAAGTAGTACTGCTCCTGTAAATTAGAGATATTCAATACTGCCGTCACGCCGTCAGAACGGCCTGCTTTAGTCACATAATCGGTATAAGACGGATACGCTATCGCCGCTAAAATACCAATAATTGCGACAACAATCATGAGTTCTATTAGAGTAAACCCATGGATTACGTGTTGGTCTAGCTTTCTTAAATCATTCATTCTGTTACTCATTTATGTGGTAATAGATTTTATTTACGCCAAGACCAGAGCCTACATTGATCGTCCCAGAATAATCATCACCCACTTTTTCTCCTTTACCTATACCGATAATGTAGATATATGGGTCTTCACCAGATTCTGGTACGGGTATTACTATTTGTGGAGTATCAGGAACCCTCTCACCTAACTCATAGTAGGTGTTTGAGTATGTTCGAGTTCCTTTGTGCAGGTCGAATACATACAAACGCCCTTGTCCTGATGCAGTACAAACTAATTCAGAGACAGAGTTGATAGCTGGCACAAAGGAGGTAAAGTAAACTTTGCCATCAATGATCAAGGCTGCCGTTAAACTCTTCTCTCCAACTCCAGTAAAGTTATACATCCAGCCTATTTTTTTACCAAAACTAATATTATCTGATTCGGTTACTGGTGCAGCTGTTGTTACATCGTATAAGCTGGCAAGTGTTATCGCCGCTGGTGTATCAGTAGATGCAAAGCTCTTTGTCACCACATTTCGGTCTTGTAGGACAAAAAACATATCAGTTACGTCTTTGCTGGTTGGGCTTGGTCGCTTGCCACTACCGACAACAACGGCATCATAGGGAATATTTTGATAACTGGTCGAAACGGTGCCATTAGCAGTAACCTGAGCGATATTACTAAACACGGTTTGAGCAACAGCCACTTCAGCGAAGAAGCGTCTATCGTTTGTTCCCGTACCACCGAGGTTTGCAAATTTAAAAGCGGACCATTTAGTTTTATCGGTGCCAGCTAAGTCTAGTCGCCATACATTTCCGCCCACATCTGTGGCATAAATTCTATCTGTTTTACCATCATTATTACTATCTAAAATTGCGACAGAGTTGGGGAAACTATCAGAGAAACCAGATACCTCGGTTCCATTTGTCCCACTGTTACTAAACGAATGAATCAACGCTCCGCTCACTGCATTGACAATATATATCGCTTTACCTTGAGGATCTGACGGAATAACGTCTGTATCATAACGAGTGTCGTAACCACCGCCGATAATAAGTACTGGACCTTCGTGGCCTGGGATAGTTGTCACAACAGGATCAGACCAGCTCTGACCTAGTTCAGAAAAACCTGAAGTGCTGGATGTAATTGTCCACATTAAACTAGGTGAGTCAGGCTTACTCACATTCAAAGCATAGTAAGAACTTCCGCCCCTTCTCATTCCCATATAAACATAGGCTTTTTCTACTTTGCCCGTAGAATCAAGCTCAGTGTAGGCGACCGGAGATGCATCCATTCCATAAACAGTATGAGCTCCTGAGACGTTCTTCTGAAGTGTACCTACGTTTGAAAGCAGTGCTTTAGGCATAAATGCCCAAGACTCTGTAACCTCATTTGAGCCATTACTGTCATAGTCCTTAAACATATGCACTAACCCCTGATTCGTCCCTAACATAATCCGTACATCGGGACTATTTTTATCACCAAAGTTTAATGCTAGTGGTTTTGAGTGCAGCGGGTCACCCATAATATCTGCACGATAATCATTTTCTGAGCCGCCATTATCAAGATCGACATCATAGCCGTATAACCACTTTACCGTTTTAGGTACATCAACATCATCAATATTCATTAGCGGTGAAAGTGTCGAAGCGGCAACATCTTTTAACTGAGCAAACGGGCTAGCCGTGTTGGTGTAAATAGTCCGTAAGCTAACACCATTTGATGGTGTCATAGCCTTCAGCTTTTCCAAAACTCCGCCTTCAGTAACACTATTACCATCTGTTTTCCCTGAGCATGCACTCCAGAAAGTACAAGAGGTATCCTTAATATTGCCTTGTTCGCCAATAGCAACGTCGCCATTTTTATCAACAAGCACCCCTTGAGAAGTCACTTTCAGCTTTTTTAAGTTGCCAGTCCAGCGTGGGCCTGTGCCAGGTAAAAACATCGCGTAATATGCAGAGTCGAACGTTTGTGTTCTATCAAAGTTATTACTGGCGATACTAGGCGAGGTAAAACTTGCATTGGTTTTCATAATCGTTAATAGCGCATCGCTGAGTGCTTTTTGCAACGACAAACCGCTGGTAGCAGCAAAATAGTCACCGCCGCCTCTTTTCGCTGTTTCAGCCAACAATGGGGCTGCGTCCTCAGCCCCTTTACTAAAGCCGATAGTAAAGGTTCTGACCGTTTGCATATGCTCAGTCTTGCTGCCATCAGCCAAGGTTTCTGGCGATATAACCAAATCATTATGATAAAGATAGCTGGCTAGGGCTGGGAGATAACTCCTGCTTGATAAGTTTTCAGAAAATGAACTGTAGTCTGGTGCAACTGTTTTGTCTTCAGCTTGCTCCTTAACACCACTTCGTCCTAATGCAATCACATCATCATTTGCATAACTATCTTGACTTGGTACACCATCGGTAATGTAGATAACGTAAGCAACATCAGGACAAACTTTAAAAGGTGATTCATAGTTGTCACCTGTCTCTATCGTTTTATCGCGAGGCGGTTTATTGCCATCATACCAATTGCTGTAGTCGTTATCTTTTTTGCCAAAATCAACTTTGTTTCCCGCAAAGTAATTGTAGGCTTCAAATAAAGTCTCGCACAATGGTGTATTGGTTTCAGCATTGGTGCCACCGATGGTATCCAGTAGGTCTTTCTTTGCAGAAGGTGTCATGGTTTGTATGCCGGAGACTATACGCCCACCATCTCTATAACCCTCAGATGGATAGTTCATGTTAAAAAGTGCCAATCCAAAATCGACAGATGAAGTGGTGTTAATAACATTTTCTATCGCATCTTTAGCAATGTCTAATCTGGATTGTGGAGTGGTAGGAAGCACCCCAGCAACAGCCGCAGCGTGCCATCTAAGGTAATTGGCGGTGTATAAGGTAACAACTTCACCTTTACCCAGTTGTGTCGCACTTGAGTCTTTATTTGAGGTATAAGGAACGGGTATTTTACCATTTTTAACACCGTCAATTGGATAACCAGTTGGATGGCTATTTCCATCTTTATTTAATCCGTTAGCGGTGTCACTTTCAATAATATCTTCATAACAATCAATGGTGTCATAATTAGCGCCACTATTATCTCTAAGATCTCCCCAAGTCCCAGTCTGCCCTTTAACTAGATACTCGCCAACAAAGCCAGTGAAACGCCCATACTCTTTTAATAAAGGTTTACTTTGATTACAGCCATTGATCTCTTCTATAAAGCGACGAGAATCCGAAGGGCTCAGCGGTATATCAATACCCGCATTATCAATGCCGACCCCTTTAGTAAAATAGACCATGTCATCTTGATAGGAGTGAGCAGAGCTTATCGCCTCATAAGTAGTTTCAGAGTCATAGGCGCCAGGCGCATCCTCTTCTATTGTTTTCATACTTCCTGAGTTATCAAAGATAATCAAAACCTTCGCTGTATTACCGTTACCAATAGAGTAATCGGTTACATAAAGCTCAGTATCATCGCCATAAGACGCCCCTGAGAAAGTAACCATCGCGAACAACGCCGAAAAAGCGGCACGTTTGAATATCATAATGAGCTCCCAGATATACTTAATTTGTAGTTTCGTTTCTCGCCATTATATTTTGGCGACACTACTTCTTATTAAATCTTTAACACTTCTTGCTCTACACCCGCAACTACGGTCAGATTGCCGATATCATTCTTGCCGAAACTGGCGCTACTTGATATTTCAATTCTGCGGCAACTGATTAAGTTAGCCGAGCTAGCATTACCACTGCGCTGACAGCTCACATCCTGAACGGTGCCGTTATCAGGTAACGGCAACATTGATTGAGATTCCCCCATCACATTGCTGGGAGTTTCGGCAACCATATTAGCGAAGTTAGTTCCTTTATTATCATCAATGACCTTATCTAGGGCGCCATTAGCAATAATGTTTGCCTCTATTCTTTCTGAACCTGCACCAGCCATTTTCATCGACATATTTGAGTTGCTCGCCAAAGCCACACCAATAACGGTCATAATAAGGAGTATTATCAGAGACAGAAAAAGCACCATTCCATTTTGTTTTTTCATCATCAGGCCTCACTAAATCAGTACAGGGTTTTCAAGAACAATCGTTGTCGATAACACTTTTCGTCTAAAGTGATCATTTAGCGGACCAATCGTTTTATCGCCTAATGTATAAGTCGTCTCGTTAGTGTAACTATTGTCAGCTTCCGTGGATCTAACAAGAAGATGGACTCTAAGTGCAACTAACCGTTGAAAAAGCTCGTTATCCCACATCAAAGAGGTCACATCTTTGGCGGCAAGATACCTATCAGCAGTGCTGTCGCCATTACTATCAAAGCCATACATCACTCGCATATTTTCGATGCCCTCAACAAGCTGTTCATCATTGCCCATCCCCGTTGAAGATAAGCTCTTTCTGCGCAAAATAGGAACACCATCGGCATCGTCACCAATATAGTAAATATGATGTTGGTACTCCCAAATACGGCTGTTATCTAGTGTTTCAGCGGTTGCCGCCTTAAAAAAAATAGCTTGATTAGCATTGGCTTCGATATAAAAGGCATCGGTGGTGCCGGCAGCGACTGATGGTCCCAATAAACGCTTCATTTGAATCACATCTGTTTTGTCATTTACATTTGACAAGCACGCTAAGCTATCGGAACCAACGCCGTTTTCATAACCCCATAACCGTCTAAAATGCGCCGCTATATCAATGGGGAATGTGGCATTATTCAGCCCAGCTCCAATGCAGTCTCCGCTGGTACCAATAACAGCTGTTGCATCAATGGTTGTGTTGGTCCCTATAATGAAATCAGTACCGGTAATATCGCCCATGAACCCCAATTGGCTTAAATCTCGCCCCATCAAAGTCAAGGCAATACGGCCATTTTCTTGTAACTGATTAAATTGGCTGGTCGTGGTGACATTTGTTGCTGACATAAGAAACATAGAAAATAGACCTGCCGTTAAAAACAGCCCGATCACCATGGCAACCATCAACTCAACTAACGACATCCCTTTACTATTCATCATCTTCACCGCCTTACAAAATCATTGTACTTAATGCAAATACTCTGCGTCTTTTCCCTAAGGTGGACCCACAATCGGTTTCCGCTATTGACGATGCGCTCATTTCACGGATCCCTCGCCATGCGATAACGACAGAAACAACCCCAGCACTTTCGGTAATACAGGCTATAGGGGAATCTAATCCACCCACATTCTGCCCTCCTACCTGCTCAGCAGCGCCGATTAAAGATTGATCCCATTGGTACTGATCCCAAAGGAGCGTCTCTGCAGTAGTACAAATATTGATTTGGCACGACTTAACGGCAGTCTTCGCCCCAGTATAAGTATCAGCATAACTTGATAGCTGACTCCTATTCAGTTTCATTCTATTAATAATATCGTTAGCAAGGTAAGTAGCTTGGGTTTGCTGAAAAGATTCGAAACTGCCGCGTTTCGCAATAATGTGGAGATTAAAAATACCAATTAGACCAACAACTAAAATAACTAAAGAGACCATCACTTCAATTAAAGAAAGACCCTTTTGTTGGTTTTTCATTACTGTCAATTCCTTTGCTTTAGTCATATTATTGACGTTAAATTTATGTTTTTAGTGTTTTAAATCTGTAACTTAGGAAGAGTAAATCAGCATACAGGTTAATGGTAGTTTAGTCGAATGTTAGCTTTGGTCTGGTTGTTAATTTAAACGTAAAGGTCATTGATGTGTCTGAATTATAAGCATAAAAAAAGAGGCCTAAGGCCTCTTTTTAATCAGTGCGATGTTCGCTTTAGCGTAACTCGGCGGGGACAGCAAATACGGTATCTTCCAACCGGCCTTCGACTTCGGTAATAACGCTTGGCGCCATATCCGCGATAGCATCAACAACTTGCTTAACTAACACTTCTGGTGCAGATGCTCCAGCGGTTACAGCAACACGTTGAACACCATTAAACCAATTGGGGTCCACATCATCTGCATTATCAACTAAATAGGAGTTAGTCCCTTTCTTTTGCGCCAATTCACGCAAACGATTTGAGTTAGAGCTGTTTTTAGAACCTACCACAATAAACAGCTCGACCTCTGCAGCAACATTACGTACAGCATCCTGACGATTTTGCGTTGCATAACAAATATCATCTTTGCGTGGGCCTTCTATCCCAGGGTACTTCTTCTGCAAAGAAGCTATCACATCCGCAGTATCATCCACTGATAATGTTGTTTGAGTCACAAAGCACAAGTTATCAGGATTTTTGACTTCAAGCTTAGCCACATCTGCTGGAGACTCAACTAAATGAACTCCGCCCTCTGGGTTATCATATTGACCCATAGTGCCTTCGACTTCTGGGTGACCAGCGTGACCAATAAGAATACATTCAATGCCTTTACGGCTCGCACGAGTCACCTGCAAATGAACCTTGGTAACCAGTGGGCACGTCGCATCAAACACCTTAAGACCACGAGTTTTGGCTTCAGCACGAACCGCTTGCGATACGCCATGAGCGCTAAAGATAACAATGCTGTTATCCGGCACTTGATCTAACTCTTCAACAAACACGGCACCACGATCTTTAAGGTTTTGCACCACATAACGGTTATGAACAACTTCATGTCGCACATAGATAGGTGGGGAAAAAAGCTCTAATGCCCGTTCAACAATACTAATTGCACGATCAACACCAGCGCAGAAACCGCGAGGATTTGCTAAAAGAATTTTCATAATTACAGTACCTGTACCACTTCAAGTTCAAATGTTAGCACTTGACCCGCCAATGGATGATTCAAGTCGACAGTGACAGAGTCACCAACAACATCTCGTACCATGCCAGGTATTTCGCTACCACCTGGGCCGCCAAAACTCACAATAACACCCGCTTCAAGCTTCATATCAGCAGGGAAACGGCTCTTATCCATATGGTGTACGGCATCAGGGTTAGACACGCCGAAGGTATCAGCTGGCTGCAAAGTAAAGCTATGGCTATCACCCACTGATAAATTGCTAATTTCGGCTTCAAACGCTGGGCTTAAGCTTTCATCACCAATATTAAAGCGAGCAGGTTTTCCTGCCGCCTTGGTACTTTCAGCTGTCGATCCATCTTCAAGTACTATGTTCATGTGACACAAAATTGAATGCATATCTGACACTTAGATTACCCCTTTATATCAGCTGAGTTTTTGACATCTTTACCGGAAACAAAAGAATCCAAAATGATGAGTCCGGCACCGACGCAGATGGCAGAATCAGCAATATTAAATGCTGGAAAATGACTACTGTTCCAATAGAAATCTAAGAAATCGACCACAAAACCATGTTGCAACCGATCAATTAAATTACCTAGTGCTCCGCCGATCACTAATGTGTAAGCCAGATTTAAACGCCACATTTTGCTTGGTTGCTGACGCAACCAAACAGAAAGTAACACACTAAAACCAACCGCGACGAAAGTGAACAACCAACGTTGCCAACCCCCTGCATCACTTAGAAAACTAAATGCCGCGCCGTAATTACGCACATAGGTAAAGTTAAATATCGGTAATAACTTTACCGATTCATACAGCTCAAAGCTGGACAAAACCCACTGTTTAGACAGTTGGTCAGCAAGTAACACTAACACAACTATCCAATACCAACGTAGGCCACTGTCTTTCCAAGAAGTGGGCATTACAGATCCTTTATTATGCAAACTGGCGAGTTTCGCCTTCACCTTCGATATTGGTCACACAACGCGTACAAAGCGTTGGATGTTCAACGACTTGGCCAACATCTTCTCTATGATGCCAGCAACGCTCACACTTCTCAGCTTCAGACTTTTTCAGCCCTAGCTTCAGAGTCGCAAGCTCAGTGTCAATAGCATCCGCAGGTGCTTGAGAAAGTGCCACTACATCAGTCTTAGAGGTCAATAACACGAAGCGTAATTCATCACCCAAAGTGTTAAGTACGGTAGACAATGCTTCATCAGCGTATAGCGTAATTTCAGCTTCCAACGATCCACCAATTAACTTTTCACGACGAGCGCTTTCAATCACTTTATTCACTTCAGCGCGAACTGCTAGCAATTGGTCCCAGTATTCATCGTTCAGATCGGAATCAAGCGTCACAGACGTCAGGCCTTCATACCACATTTCTGTAAATACGAATTCACTACGTTCACCTGGAAGTAGTTTCCAAATCTCATCAGCAGTGAAGCTCAAGATAGGTGCCATCCAGCGCACCATAGCCTCAGAGATAAGGTACAGTGCGGATTGACAACTGCGACGAGCATTACTGTCATCTTTAGCCGTGTACTGTCTGTCTTTAATAATATCAAGGTAGAAGCTACCTAGCTCAACAGAGCAGAACTGCATCAGCTTTTGAGTCACTGAATGGAAGTTATATTCGTCGTAAGCTTCAATCAGTTCCTGTTGTAATGCAGCGGCACGGCGAACAACCCAACGATCTAAAGCAACCATGTCTTCAACGGCGACCATATCTTTTTCTGGATTAAAGCCATTGATGTTAGCCAATAGGAAACGAGCAGTGTTACGAATACGACGATAAGCATCAGCACTGCGCTTGAGGATTTCGTCAGAAACGGTCATTTCACCGCTATAATCGGTTGCAGCTATCCATAAACGAAGTATGTCAGCGCCTAGCTTGTTGGTGACATGCTGTGGAGCAATCACGTTACCAACCGATTTAGACATCTTACGACCTTTGCCATCAACAGCAAAACCATGAGTCAGCACTTGCTTATAAGGCGCTTTGCCATTCATCGCAGTAGAGATCATTAATGATGACATGAACCAACCACGATGCTGGTCGCTACCTTCTAAATAAAGGTCAACTTCATGGCCATTAAACTCTGGACGCGCTGCTACAACAGATGAGAATGTTGAGCCTGAGTCAAACCATACGTCTAACGTATCTGTCACTTTGCGGTATTGGTCAGCTTCATCACCTAGAAGTTCAGAAGCATCTAAATCCCACCAAGCTTGAATACCTTCTTGCTCGATACGGTTAGCCACTCTTTCCATTAGTGAGACGCTATCAGGATGAAGTTCATCTGTTTCGCGGTGTACGAATAAGGCAATTGGTACCCCCCAGGTACGTTGGCGTGAGATACACCAATCTGGACGGTTCTCGACCATCTTCTCTATGCGGCTTTGGCCCCAATCAGGGATCCACTGTGTTTTCTCGATTTCACCCAAGGCTTGTTGACGCAGCCCTTTTTGATCCATTGAGATAAACCACTGCGGAGTCGCGCGGAAGATAATCGGTGTTTTATGACGCCAGCAATGTGGGTAGCTATGATTAATCGCAATATGATTAAGCAATGCGCCTTTCTCTTCCAATAACGTGACGACGCTCTTGTTCGCTTTGAAGACGTGTTGTCCTGCAAAAATCTCGGTGTCAGCTTTATAAACACCATTGTCACCCACTGGGTTAGCAACTTCTAAACCATACTTTTGGCCAACAATGAAATCGTCTTGGCCATGGCCTGGTGCAGTATGAACAATACCCGTACCTGAATCGACAGTAACGTGATCCGCTAAGATAACTGGCACATCAAAAGCATAAAATGGGTGATTAAAGCGTAATAGCTCAAGTTCAGAACCGAGTACGTTCGCCAGCACTTTATGCGACTCAGCACCAAATCGTTCAACACATGACTCAACTAAGTCTTCCGCTAATACCAGTGCTTGAGTTTGGCCGTCTTTTACCATCTCAACCAAAGAGTATTCGATATTGCCAGCAACAGCCAATGCGCGGTTAGCAGGCAGAGTCCAAGGCGTTGTCGTCCAGATAACCATAGAGATGTTATGTGGATATTCAGTAACACCAAACTTAGTGAGTAAAGCGCCCTTATCAACAACTGAAAAAGCCACATCGATTGCCGGAGACATCTTGTCTTCATATTCAACTTCAGCTTCAGCCAGAGCAGAACCACAATCAGTACACCAATGCACAGGCTTGACACCTTTGTGCAAGTGTCCGCTCTCAATCACTTTTGATAGTGAGCGGACAATGTTTGCTTCAGTGCCGAAATCCATAGTTAGGTAAGGGTTTTGCCAATCAGCAAATACACCTAAACGGATAAAATCATCACGTTGGCCATCAACTTGCTTAGCCGCATATTCACGGCATTTTTGACGAAACTCTGCCGCCGTAACTTTGTGGCCAGGCTTACCGACTTTTTGCTCTACTTTGAGCTCAATAGGTAGACCATGACAATCCCATCCAGGAATGTATGGCGCATCAAAACCAGACATGGTCTTTGACTTGATAATAATATCTTTAAGAATTTTATTAACTGAGTGACCAATATGAATATCACCGTTTGCATATGGAGGACCATCATGCAAAATAAACGGCTTGCTCTCTTTACGGCTCTCACGGATCTGTTGATACAGTCCTTTCTCGGTCCAGGATTTTAACATCTCTGGCTCACGATTAGCCAAGTTACCACGCATCGGAAACTCAGTTTCCGGCAAATTCAAAGTAGATTTATAGTCGCTCATTAACCCTTTACCATTTTGTTAGCTAAGCTATTAGCCTGCATCGCTGCCAAGCAGGGCTTTCGCTCTGTTGGCATCATTTTCAATTTGTTTTTTCAGCGCATCTAGTGATCCAAATGGCTGCTCGTCTCTAATCTTTGCCACCAACTCAACTTCAACGGCTTTACCATAAAGGTCACCTTCAAAATCAAATAAATGGACTTCTAACTGACATACTTGACCATTCACTGTTGGTCTAAAACCGACGTTTGCTACGCCTTCATATATATCGCTATTGTCCCAATAAAGCTTAACCGCAAAAACACCTCGAACAGGCGAGACTTTGCGCTTTAACGCGATATTAGCCGTGGGAAAACCTATGGTTCGCCCAATCTTTTGACCATGCGCAACCTTGCCACTAAGGATAAAGGGATGTCCAAGCAAACGTCTTGCTTGTTCCATATTACCGCTAGCGAGTAGCTGCCTTACCTCTGTAGAACTGACGCGCTTGTCACCTAAAATAAAGCTTTGCGTACTCACTACTGCAAAACCGTGTTTCTCACCGGCTTTACGTAGCATGTCAAAATCACCCTGACGCTGGCGACCAAAACAAAAGTCATCGCCAACCACTAAGTACTTAATACCGAGTGCTTTAACCAATAATTGTTCAATAAAATCTTCTGCGCTAAAATCAGCAAACTTCTTATTAAAGTTCACACATAACACCCGGTCAATCGCTAACTCATCGAGCAACATTAGCTTATCGCGTAATAAGCTCAAACGAGCAGGTGCATTTTC
Organism: Shewanella sp. GutDb-MelDb; assembly: GCF_002836075.1. Lineage (NCBI taxonomy): Bacteria > Pseudomonadati > Pseudomonadota > Gammaproteobacteria > Alteromonadales > Shewanellaceae > Shewanella > Shewanella sp. GutDb-MelDb. The sequence continues at coordinate 20,283 of NZ_PJBM01000222.1, forward strand.
GCATCGAAAAAACTCTTGTGGTTGCGGTTCAAATGTCATTACGACTGCAGGTAAGCCCAGGTGTTGCGCTTTTTCTACAAGCCGATTAATCACTTCCGCATGGCCACGATGAACACCATCGAAGTTGCCTATTGTTAATACGCAACCATGATGCTTAGGCAAAATATTATAAATACCGCGGATTAATTCCATTATCCTACACGACACATGAGAGTAAATGGGCGGATTATATACCAGCTAGTCTTTATAATCAGCCCTCAAACTGCAGCTTTCATCTTCCAAGGGCGAATTCCGAAGCAAACTAGGCAAATAAAGTACGAGGTTGCTGCAATTACAATCAATTTAGCAAGCTCTATTCCACGTTCTGACAACGAAAAATCTAACCAAGCAGCGATGGATGGCTGCAAATAGTAAATAACCGCTAACATAATCAGTGCCGCAACCAGCGTCTTAACGGAAAACATAATCGTCGAGGTACTCAGCCGATATACATTCGCTTTATGCAACCCTCTGTATAGCAGGCAAGCATTAAGTGCCGCTGACATAGAAGTCGCAATAGCAAGACCGACATAGCCGAACGGGATGGCGAAAATGAGGTTAAACACCATATTACTTACCATGGCGATAATACCGTAACGCACTGGCGTTTTAGTATCTTGGCGAGAGTAATAACCCGGTGCCAAAATTTTAATCAACATAAAGCTCAGTAGACCACTACCGTATGCCATCAAACTGTATGATGCCATTTCAACATCATCATAGGTAAACGCACCGCGCATAAACAGCACCATCAGCATGGGTTTAGCAAGCATAATCAAGCCACACATGGCCGGTAAACCTAATAAGATAATCGCTTTAACGCCCCAATCCATTGTCTGTGAAAACCCTTCGCTCTCAGCGTTAACATGACGTTTAGATAATGCAGGCAAAATAACCGTCGCTATTGCGATACCAAACAGCCCTAATGGGAATTCAAGTAATCTATCAGAGTAATACAACCAACTGATTGAACCCGTCATTAAGAAACTAGCGATAAATGTATCGAATAACAGATTGATTTGTGACACCGACACCCCGAAAAGTGCTGGGATCATTAAAGTTCGAATCTTAGTCACCCCAGGGTGACGCCATCCCCAGCTTGGTTTAACAATCGCTTTTTCTCTGATAAGAAAAGGGATTTGGAACAAAAATTGAATCAAGCCACCAAAAAACACTCCCCATGCTAATCCTATTTCAGGCTGTTCAACATTGGGAACCAAAAACAGAGCTGCGGCAATAATGGCTATATTGAGGAACACTGGGGTGAAAGCAGAAACCGCAAAACGCCCGCGAGTATTTAGAATAGATCCCGCCAATGCGGTAAAAGTGATAAACCATAAATAGGGAAAGGTTATCTTCAACATTAACGCGGCTAGTTCAAATTTTTCTCCGCCTGGAGCATCATTCAACCAAGCAAGAAACCAACCACCACCGAACAATGCTGCCAACACGGGTGACGCTATGACGCCTACCAAGGTTACAACGCTAACTAACACACCGAGCGTACCAGCGACCTTACCCAGTAGGTCTCTTATCTCTTCATCGCTGTTTTTTTCTTGATATTCGGTTAAAACTGGGACGAATGCCTGTGCAAAAGCACCTTCAGCAAACAGACGCCTTAAAAAATTAGGAATTTTATTAGCAAAGAAAAAAACATCGGCGCTACTGCCTGCGCCCATAATATTAGCGATAACAACGTCTCTCACTAACCCTAAAACACGTGAAATTAGTGTCATAGCACTGACTATCATGCCTGACCTAAATAGCTTTCTACTCAAAACGCCCCCTGCCCCATGTGTATAGAGCTAAAAAAATTGGGCGATACCACGCACTAATTAGCGCTCCCCCTATTGTCTCGTAGCAATACCTGCTAGAATTGCGCACTATATTACACGAGTTAGGTTGAAGAAAGCCAAGCTGGTTAGATTATTTTGAGTTAATCAAACTGATTTGACTATTGTCATTGACAAAATGACATAAATAGGGCATATTCCTCGACCTCAAAAATACCAAACACAGTTTTAGGAGTTGCACCTTGGCTAATAGCAAGTCTGCAAAGAAGCGCGCACTTCAGTCTGAGAAGCGTCGCCAGCACAACGCAAGCCGTGGCTCAATGCTACGTACTTACGTAAAAAAAGTAATTGCTGCAATTAATGCAGGCGACCACGAAGCAGCTACTGCCGCTTTCGTAACAGCACAACCACTTGTTGACCGTATGGCGACTAAAGGTCTTATTCACAAGAATAAGGCTGCTCGTTATAAGTCACGCTTAAACACTAAAATTAAAGCACTTGCTGCTTAAGTTTTAGTTTTAAAGCAAAAGTAAAAACCGGCTTCGGCCGGTTTTTTTATGTCTAAAATTTGAGTTTAATGCCGGAGCCATGCTTCTAATACCAATTGCATTAAGTATTTGACCCATTCAGAGCACCTCATACTTTTCAATTCAAGGCGCATTGGTGAAAAGGGTTGATCCCTTTTAAGCCACTGCAAAGCGGAAGTGGGAAATCTGAGTCGCTTAACGAGTGCGGACAACGTTTAAAGCAAATGGCAAAGCCCTTTAAGCTTCGTTGTGAGCTTTAGATATACGACTAAATGGTCTGTTTTGTCCCATACAAAATATGCCATTGCCTTCCTTCATGGAGGTCAAGTGCAGGAGGTACGAGCCCAAGAATGGACGAAGGTAGAATAATGCAGGAGCAATTATCGAGAGTCATGCATGGAGCAATTACCGAGGATGCCAGAGCCGAGAATCACTATTAGCTTCAATCCCCATCTCGCTTACAGGGCTTTGAATTCACGCTGAATGGTCAAACTTTTAATGCAACGGGTATAATGGCTGGATTCACAATTTTTAGATAAAAAAATAGAGAGGCATGCCTCTCCATTTGTAACAACGATTGAAACTGTAGCGGCGAAAATGAGATTAGCACTTGCTTGTAGCCTAGTGCTATTACGCTACCGTTTGTAAGCTATCGCTATAAATATTATTAAGTAGCTTAATGATCTCTGCAACTTCTTCACTCTTTAACGAGTAATATACCGTTTGAGCTTCTTTACGCGTTTCAACCAAATTATCTTTACGTAACCACGCAAGGTGCTGCGAAAGAGCAGATTGGCTTAATCCCAATTTCTTGTTCATTTCGCCAACGCACATTTCCCCTTCGTTAAGAAGATAGCACAAGATAAATAGGCGGCGCTCATTCGCCATTGCCTTCAATAACACAACGGCATGGTCTGCTCGTTGCTGTATTAGTTCCATATTCATTACGAACTATTTCTCCTAAAACAAACCGACCGCCTAATATAGCGCTGCCCTGCAGATATAGTCGGGACATAAAGCACACTTTTTGCTAGATTGTTTTCAAAAATGGGACATGTGTAATAAAAACAAAGGAAACTCATGAAAAGCATCTATCTAAGACTCACGGCTGGGGTCTTTTTGGCCAGTTTAATTGGTTGTCAAAATAACAAAATAAATAGCCCTGACGAACACATTGTAATGCAACTTCAGCAACGAGCACTGAGCTCAGATCTTGCTTACGATTTGGTTGAATCACTGACCGTCGAAGTCGGACCGCGACTCGCCGGTAGCGAAAAAGACCTCATTGCGGTGCAGTGGGCTGAATCTAAACTTAAGACGCTTGGCTTTGATAAAGTCTATAAAGAACCAGTACAAGTACCGGTATGGCACCGTGGCGAAGCAAAAGCATCGATTGTAGCGCCTTTCCCTCAGCCATTAGTCATCACCGCTTTGGGCGGTAGTATATCAACTCCAAAAAATGGCATTGAAGCCAATATCATCCGCTTTGATAGTTTAGCCGCACTGCAAGCCGCCTCAACTAACGATGTCGCAGGTAAGATTGTATTTATCGACCAGATCACCGAGCGCCATATTACTGGTAAGGGTTATGGTAAAAGTGTCGGCGGACGCTCAAAAGGCGCGATTGCAGCAGCAGAGAAAGGCGCTTTAGCCATTATGATCCGCTCTATTGGAACGGATCACGACCGCATGGCACATACTGGCATGATGAAATATAAAGATGGCGTTGCCAAAATTCCAGCTGCAGCAATGTCGAACCCTGATGCCGATCTTATTAATGCAATGCTTAAGCGTGATGCAAATATCACAATCAACCTGATGTTGACGGCACAAAACCAAGGTTTTGCCACTTCATACAATGTCATTGCTGAAGTCACCGGTTCTAGCAAGCCCGACGAGATAGTACTTATTGGCGCTCACTTAGATTCTTGGGACGAAGGTACTGGCGCGATTGATGATGGTGCTGGTGTGGCTATTGTCACGGCCGCGGGCAAGCTAATTCAAGACTTACCAACAAAACCTGCTCGGACCATTAGAGTCGTTTTATATGCAGCTGAAGAACTCGGTTTAGTTGGCGGCAAAGCTTATGCCAAAGCCCATAAGGCCGAGTTAGATAAGCACTACATTGCCGCCGAGTCAGACTTTGGTGCTGGTAGGATCTATCAGATCGATTATAGAGCCAGTGAAACCGCTTATACCGAGTTATTAGCCCTTACGACACCTATGACTAATAATGGTGTTGCCTTAGGCAATAACAGAGCATCAGGAGGCCCTGATGTCTCGATGTTACCTTCACAAGGGGTGCCAGTAGCCTCATTAAGGCAAGATGGGAGCGATTACTTCGACTATCATCACACTCCAAACGATACTTTAGACAAAATTGAGCCCGCTGCGCTTCAGCAAAATGTTGCCGCATATGCGCAGTTCGCGTACTTAATGGCGCAGTCAAAAATTACTTTACGCCCCATTACTGTCAAATAATCGCGATTAACCCAACAAAAAAGCAGCCATTAGGCTGCTTTTTTTATCGGCTATATACTACCGCCAACTACTGCTCTTCTCGCAAGAATACCGGGGCACTTACTGTTGAATCTGCTTCACTGTAACAATAGCCAGCGCTATCAAATTTTATCAGTGCATCTAACGTATCGACTTTGTTATCTAATAGGTAACGCACCATCATACCTCTGGCTTTCTTAGCAAAAAAGCTAATAACCTTGTATTGGCCATTCTTTTTATCTTTAAAAACAGGAGTTATAAGCGTTGCAGTTAACTGTTTATGCTTAACGGCTTTAAAGTACTCATTTGACGCTAAGTTAATAATGAACTCATCATTTTGGGCGTCTGTCGTCTGGTTGAGCTCATCGGTGATGATATCTCCCCAAAACTGATACAAGTTAGTGCCTCTACTGTTACCCAAACGAGTTCCCATCTCTAATCGATAGGCTTGCATCAAATCGAGTGGTTTCAACAGGCCATAAAGACCCGATAGGATCCGCAGCTGTTGCTGCGCTTTTTGAAGACTCGCCTCAGATAATGTATCGGCATCAAGCCCGGTATAAACATCACCACGAAAAGCAAATATGGCTTGCTTAGCATTCTCCGGGGTAAAATTAGGCTGCCAACTACCAAATCGAGCAACATTTAAGCCTGCTATTTTATCGCTAACCTTCATTAACGATGCAATATCGCTCGGGGTTAATTCACGGCAGACATCAATCAGCAATTCACTTTGCCTCAACAACGTCGGCATTGAATAACGTTCAGTACCCGCTGGGTTTTCGAAATCTAACGTTTTTGCAGGTGAAACCAAGATTAACATTATGATGTCCTATACAGAGATATTCTTAAACTGAGACAATCATACTGATCAAAAACAAAAAAACCACGCTTATAAAGCGTGGTTTTTTAGATTGTGTTAATTCAATTTACCGCACCGAGCGGTTAATCCTATATTAAGATTTGTTTGCAATAGGCTCATCATTAGTCCATTCACCCGTTTCAATCCCCTTTATTTCTGGGAATTGACTAGCATCAAACGTTGGAGAAACACCTGCTTTTATTTGACGTTCGTAATCTTTCACTACCGCAAAGGCAACCTTAGAAAGCAACACTATCGCAGAAATATTTACCAGCGCCATTAACCCCATTGATACATCGGCAAAGTTCCACACCAGTTGCAAAGAGGCCACTGAACCTGTCATCACCATCGCCAATACTAGGACACGGAAAACATACAGCACCTTTTTACTTTTAGTCAGGAACATAATGTTGTTTTCGGCATAGCTATAGTTAGCAATAATTGACGAGAAACAAAACAGTATAATTGCGAATGCAATGAAGTAAGCAGACCAACCACCAAGCTCGTTACTTAGTGCCAATTGCAATAGACCAATCCCCTTGTGCTCACCAGGATTGTCTAACACACCTGACAACAAAATAATCGCAGCAGAAGCAGTACAGATGACGATGGTATCGACAAATACACCGATCATTTGCACAAAACCCTGTGATGCTGGGTGATTAGGGTTTGGTGTAGCTGATGCAGCAATATTTGCCGCGCTTCCCATACCCGCTTCGTTAGAGAACAAGCCACGTGCAACACCGGCCATCATCGCGCCCATCGCGCCACCAGCAGCTTCCTCCCAACCAAAGGCACTTTTAACAATCAGTGTTAGCGCTGCTGGAACCTGCTCGATATTCAATACCAATACCGCAATTGCTACTGCTAAATAAGCAACAGCCATTACCGGCACAATCAATTCAGATGCGCGAGCGACTTTTTTCAAGCCACCGCAAATAATATATGCAGATGCCATCACAATCACTAAACCAACAATGGTTTTATCCAAACCGAATGCGTTGTTCAGCGCGTCGGTCATGGTATTAGCTTGTGCGGCATTGAAGGCAAAACCGAAAGCGATAATAAGTAGAATAGAAAACAAGGTTCCCATCCATCTCTTACCTAGGCCTTTCTCCATATAATACGCAGGTCCACCACGATACTGACCTTCATCGTCTTTTACTTTATAAACTTGTGCTAATGTTGACTCAATAAATGCAGTCGCCATACCGAGCAGCGCAATCAGCCACATCCAAAAAATCGCACCCGCACCACCAACAGTTATCGCAACGGCGACTCCCGCCATGTTACCGGTGCCTACTCTTGCAGCCATCGATGTACAAAAAACCTGAAAAGAGGAGATACCATTCACTTTTTCACGGCCTTTAATCACTAATTTGACACCGTGGCCAAATAATCTGAACTGAATAAAACCTAGACGAAAAGTAAATAGCACACCCGCTGCCACTAATACATAAATTAGTAAGCTTCCCCACAGTAGGCCATTGACAGCATTGACGGCAGATTCAACTGCATTAATTAACGGTTCAAACATAATTATTCTTTATCCCCATGACAAACATAATCAAGCGCTTTCACTCTGGATTAGGTTTGGCTTGTATTTTTCCTTCCTAAAGTATTTAAATGACAACAGATTTTCTTTTCGAATTATCCTATACGTGATTAAATTACCACCACGCCTGCCGCATTCCGCGCTGCAAAATAGCATAGCATTGGTTCAACCCTGAGTGATACAGGTCACATTTCATCATTTAGCTGACAACCGAATCACACAAAACGCCAAGCATACTCAATATAATTAACTAAATTAACATGGCAATCACATCTAACTTTACTACATTAATTAGTGCAAAAAACTTTCTATAAATACGATACAGGGCACATTTTTGTAATAAAGTTACAAATATAGTATGTCATATAGAATTTGTTTAACTTTATGATTACCAAACGGGGTTGTTTATGTCACATCAACAAGAGATCGTTTCCTTAAAGAAATTTGTTAGAGCAACAAACTTTCTAGCGACATCACAAATTTACCTAAAGCAAAACGTACTACATAAACGTGCTTTAGCGCACACAGACATAAAACCAAGATTACTTGGTCACTGGGGAACTTGCCCTGGTATTAACTTTGTCTATGCTAACGTTAATAGATTAATTGCTAAGCACAATCGTTCATTCGTTTACCTTGTTGGTCCAGGTCATGGTTTTCCTGCAGTACAAGCTAACCTGTTTATGGAAGGTTCGTTAAGCCACTTCTATCCTGAAACTATTCCTTATAATGAGGAAGGTATCACGGACATTTGTCAAAAGTTCTCTGCGGCATATGGTTATCCTTCTCACGCAAACCCAGAAGCTCCGGGACAAATTCTTGAAGGTGGCGAACTTGGCTATTCTCTGTCCGTCGCTTGGGGCGCAGTGCTTGATAATCCAGATTTGATTGCAGCTTGCCTCATTGGTGATGGTGAATCAGAAACAGGTCCTCTTGCTGCATCTTGGTATGCAAACCGTCTCGTATCACCAAAGAACAATGGTGCTGTTTTACCTATTGTTCATATTAATGGCTATAAAATTTCTGGCCCTACCCGTATGGGAAGAATGGACCATGAAGAACTAGACCTTGAGTTCCGTGGTCTTGGTTACCACCCGATTATTGTTGATGATCAGCTTGAAGAAGACGTTTACGAGCAGATGCTAGCAGCGATGGACTTGTCATATAAAATGATTAATGACATTCAAACTCGCGCAAGATCTGGCGAAGATGTTGTTAAGCCTCGCTGGCCTGTCATTTTAATGCGTACCGCTAAAGGCTGGACTGGTACTGCTGAATATGGCGGTAAAAAATTAGAAGGTAACTGTGAATCTCACCAAGTTATCGTCAACAAGTGTGCTACAGATAAGGGCCACCTTGACGCGCTTAACACTTGGTTAGGCAGCTATAAGTTCGATGAGCTATACAGCATCAACGAAAAAGGCGAACTGATTTTTGACAAAGATATTCTGTCATTAATGCCACCAAAAGCGTTAGCTTGTGGTCGTCAACACTTAAGCTACGGTGGTGAAGTGGTTCGCGCTTTAACCAATCCAGATCTTGAAAAACTCGCTTATGGCGCTGAAACACCACGTGGTCAACGCGGGCTGTCAATGTTCAAGATGGGTGAATGGATGCGTGATGCATTTAAACTCAACCGTGACCAACGTAACCTGCGTATTTTCTGTCCTGATGAGACCTATTCAAACCAACTGCAAGCAGTGTTTGAAGAAACTGATCGTGCATGGCAGTGGCCTATCGAAAGCTGGGACGAAGATATGTCTCGCGACGGTCGTGTCATTGAGTTGCTATCTGAAAACTTACTCTTCGGCATGCTCCACGGTTATACGGTAACGGGTCGTCACGCGATGTTCCCAACCTATGAAGCGTTCTCGCAAGTTATTTCATCAATGGCTGACCAATATTGTAAGTACGTTTATGCAAGCCAAGGTGTACATTTCCGTAAACCAGTGCCGGCATGTAACGTAGTATTGTCTTCGCTGCTAGAGCGTCAAGATCATAATGGCTACTCGCATCAGAACCCATCTTTCTTGGGCGCAATGTTGGAGAAGCATCCTAAGATCATCTCTGCTTACTTACCAGCTGACGGTAACAGTACTTTGGTTTACACCGAACGTGCTTATGCCGATCGTGACAAGCTCAACATCATCGTTGCTGGTAAGAAAGATCTACCACAATGGTTAACACTAGATGAAGCTCGCAGTCAGGCTAAAGACGGTGTCATGGTGTGGGACTTTGCTTCAGACGAGAACCCAGATGTGGTGCTTGTTGGTTGTGGTGATTACGTTACTCAAGAAGCAATGGCTTCACTGGTACTGATCCGCGAACTATTACCTCGTGTACGCATCCGTTTCGTCAGCGTTACCGAGCTAACCAGCAGCGGTTTGGGTAGCTTAAAATTCCAAAGCAAGCCATGGTTAATGGACGAAGTGTTCACTGCTGATAAAGGTGTTGTCTTTAACTACCACGGATACCCGAATACCATTAAGAAACTTGTATTCGATTACAAAGGTAGTGACCGCTTTAGAATTAAAGGCTATGAAGAGGAAGGTTCAACGACGACTCCATTTGATATGGGTGTTCGTAATGGTACATCGCGTTACCACCTCGTTATCGACATGGCGTACAAACTGTTCCAGCAAAGCGTTATTGACGAAAGCCAACATATCGCTATAACCACAGATATGCTGCAACGTCTGGTTGACCACAGAAACTATATCAAGGCTAACGGTGTAGACCCTATAAGCATTGAAAACTGGGTGTGGACACGATAAGACCTTAATCAGGTTAGTGTATTTAGACTAAATAAAAGGGTGCTTTCCAACGAAAGCACCCTTTTTTCTTTTAACTTAAGTATTTATATTAACAATAAAGTGGAAAATGTCACATTTGCGGTTGATAATAGTGATAGCTAGCTATAAAACCAAAGGATCTCCGTAATAAGTGCTAGCACTGCTTAAGTAATGAGTAGACGGGGAGTTTTATAATTAAAACATAAGGATTTCCGAATGATGAACAAAACTTTACAAGCAGTTCTACTCACCTCAATGCTACCTTTTGCCGCTAACGCCGCAGACGGCATGAGCCCATGGTATGTCGGTGGCGGTGTCGGTATTAACAACTACGAGCCTAATTGCGATCAAAAAACCATGAAAACCTGTGGTAAAGATGATCCGTATGCCTGGGATGTTTTTGCAGGTTTTCTTTTTAATGATTACTTCGGTGTCGAGTTGGGTTACCGCGATCTCGGCCGTGCTGAATGGGTCGACTATTCAGACAAACTCAATGATGTTGGTGCTAAAGGAATGAATTTAGGTCTCGTAGCATTCTGGCCTTTCGCCAATCGCTGGAGTTTATCAGCGGAAGCAGGTGCCCTAAACTACCTTATGTCTAACAATAAGAACTACGGTAGCGAGTATTATAGTGACAGCGGCGTCGCCCCATACGTTGGCGCGGGTATTGGTTATAACATTACTGATAATTTAAAAGTCCAAGCTAAATATCGTCGTTATGAAAACCTTGACGAAGATAAGTGGAAAACACTGGAGATGGAAAGTAACTACTGGGGACTTGAACTCAGTTATCGCTTTGGTAGCAAAACAAAACCTATCGCTCCTGTAGCTGCCGTTATCATTGCCGACTCAGATAATGACGGTGTAAATGACGATATGGATCAGTGCCCCGATACACCATCTACTCATAAGGTTGATGCTAACGGATGTACAATCTACCAAGAAGCTGAAGACAAATTCGAAATTGAAGCTAAATTCGATAATAATTCAGCGACCGTAAAAGAAGCATCTTACGGGGATATTAAAGATTTAGCCGAGTATATGAGTAAGCATCCAAATGCCGAGGTTACCATTGCAGGTCATGCCTCGAATATGGGGAAGGCTGACTACAATATGGACTTGTCTGAACGCCGCGCTATTGCCGTCGCTGATGTGTTGATCAACGAGTATGGTGTTGCCCCCGGTAAAGTGTCATCTAAAGGTTATGGCATTACTCGACCTTTAATTGAAGGCAGCTCTGTAGAAGCCAATCAAGCTAACCGCCGTATTGACGCGCATGTTACAGGTACCGAAAAGGTTCCTGTATTGAAATAAGTCGATATCATTATGTAGCTATTTACGTCAGTTATTGAGTAAATTGCCAAATTTTGCTCACAACGGTTACTGTTGTGAGCATTTTTTTGTTCAAATACCAGCGACCGTCACTATAGCCGCCTACTAATGTTTAAGGCGATGACTTAATATTTATGCCAATTACTCACGTCTAAAGCTAATGTTTAATAAAACAGCAAGAATTAGACGCTAGAATTAGTAGCTATATTACCAAAAAATGCGCATTTACTGATTTTTTACAACTTTTCTGTAATTTTTTTTCATATTTAGTTGGAATGATCATAAAAATGGCTTTTAATACCTGCTAATTAACCATCAAACTTATGCTGCTCATTGAGAAGGATGTAATTCACATGGCCAACACTTTAGAACAACTTAAACCCATCACAACCATAGTTGCGGATACTGGTGATATTGAAGCCATAAAACGTTACCAGCCAGAAGATGCCACTACAAACCCATCTTTAATCCTAAAAGCATCGCAAATTCCTGAATATAGTAGCCTAATTGAAAATGCTATTGCTTGGGCAAAAAGCCAAAGCAATGATGTTGCGCAACAGATTGAAGATGCCGGTGACAAGCTAGCCGTCAATATCGGTCTAGAGATCCTAAAAATTGTTCCGGGTCGTATTTCAACAGAAGTTGACGCTCGTCTCTCTTTTGACAAAACTGCCTCAATCGCAAAAGCCCATAAACTCATCAAACTTTATCAAGAAGCAGGTATTGATAAATCACGTATTTTGATTAAGTTAGCTTCTACATGGGAAGGTATTTGCGCAGCGAAAGAACTCGAACAAGAAGGCATCAACTGTAATCTAACGCTACTTTTTTGCTTTGCTCAAGCGCGTGCATGTGCTGAAGCGGGTGTTTATCTCATTTCGCCCTTTGTTGGCCGCATTCTAGATTGGTACAAAAAAGATACTGGTCTTGAGTATTCAGCAAGTGAAGATCCGGGTGTTGTTTCTGTCACTAACATTTACAACTACTACAAACGTCATGGTTTTAATACCGTCGTTATGGGTGCAAGCTTCCGTAACACTGGTGAAATCATTGAACTAGCAGGCTGTGATAGATTAACCATTGGCCCTGCATTATTAGAAGAGTTATCTAATAGCAATACACCGATTGTTCAAAAACTACTTCCAGCAACAGAAATGGTTGCAGCAGAGCCAGCAATGTCTGAAGCACAATTCCGCTGGGCGTTTAATGAAGAACCTATGGCTGTAGAGAAGCTAGCTGAAGGGATCCGTAACTTTGCAATTGACCAAGGTAAACTCGAAGTCATGCTAAAAGCAGAACTAACGTCTTAATGAAGTAGGACTACTAAAATGACCGAACTGACTCAGCTTGCTAGTTGGCAAGCGCTAGCAAAACACAGTACAACAGTGCCGCATATGCGAGAGCTGTTCCAGCAACAACCACAGCGATTTGACGATATGTCGACCAAGGCATGTGGACTGCTTTTAGATTACTCTAAAAATAGAGCTTCAACAGAAACTCTGTCACTGCTGTTTGCATTGGCAAAAGAATCTAAGCTTGAAGAAAAAATCAAAGCAATGTTTGCTGGCAACATCATTAATAATACCGAGCAACGAGCGGTGCTTCATACCGCATTGCGAGCGCCAAAAGATAAGGTTATTCATGTTGACGGTGTCAATATTGTGGCTGAAGTTCAGCAAACCTTAGACAAAATGGAACGCTTTGTTCGCTCGGTAACGACTGGTGAATGGAAAGGCTACACCGGCAAGACTATTACTGATGTTGTGAGTATTGGAATTGGTGGGTCATTTTTAGGTCCTAAGATAATCTCTCAAGCCCTGCGTCCTTATTGGACAGGTCAGTTAAATTGTCATTTTGTTGCAAATGTTGATGGCACCTCAATTACTGAAAAGCTTAAGGGACTAGATCCTCAGACAACGCTGTTTGTTATGTCATCTAAGTCTTTTAGCACTCAAGAGACGTTGACCAACACCCTTAGTGCAAAAGAATGGTTTTTGACCCAAGGAGCAACGCAAGCGGATGTTGCTAAACACTTTGTTGCTGTTAGCTCTAATGTTGCTAAAGCCACTGAGTTTGGTATCGATGCAAGTAATATCTTCCCGATGTGGGATTGGGTTGGCGGACGTTACTCACTTTGGTCGGCGATTGGATTACCTATCGCGCTATTAGTCGGAATGGACCACTTCCGTGAGTTATTAGCCGGTGCACATGAAATGGACAATCATTTTATGCAAACACCGTTAGAGAACAATATGCCCGTCATTATGGGGCTATTCTCCTTATGGTACGGCAACTTCTTTAATGCTCAATCTCATGTTGTGCTCACCTATGATCACTATTTGCGAGGGTTACCCGCTTACTTCCAGCAGCTTGATATGGAGAGTAACGGTAAATCAGTCACGCTCAACGGTACTGACGTGGACTACAGCACTGGACCTGTAATTTGGGGCGGTGAAGGGACCAATGGACAACATGCTTACCACCAGCTTTTACATCAAGGTACCGCACTTATCCCTGCCGATTTCATTATGCCACTTAACAGTCATAATCCACTCGGTGAGCATCATGTGCAACTTGCCTCTAACTGTTTTGGGCAAACCCAAGCATTAATGCAAGGTAGAACCTTTGATGAAGCATTAGCTGAACTTAACAGTAGTTCACTATCAGACAGTGACAAGCAACTTATTGCTCAGCATAAAGTGATGCCAGGTAATAAGCCAAGCAATACCTTGTTAATGGATAAGCTAACACCTTCGACATTAGGCGCCCTTATTGCGTTATATGAGCACAGAACCTTTGTTCAGGGTGCGATATGGCAGATTAACTCTTTTGATCAATGGGGAGTTGAACTAGGTAAGCAATTGGGGAACGATGTTCTCGACAGGCTAACCGCCAATACCGACGCCACCGATTTAGATACATCGAGCAATGCGTTAATTAATATATTCAAACAGCACAAAATATAAGCAAACAGTACACGATTACCATTCCTTTATAAAAGCCAGTTTCGACTGGCTTTTTTAGTTTTCACAGCTAGCTACACCAAAAAACATGATTTTGATTCATGTTTATCAGCCATATATCATTTCAACCAACATTAAAACTTCACCTCCAGTTAACATAAATGAAACATTTATGTTGCACTATGCTTGAAAAATATGCTATTTATTTGAAGACAAAATAAACTATAGGAGGTTGCCATGAATAGACTTGATTATGGTAGTGCGCTAGATAGTATCGTTGAGAAGCCTACAAGCCGCTCAAAAAGCTCCAATAAAAAGCGTAAGTGGCGCGAAATTGAAGCGCTAAAAGAAAAATATCGTTTGCTTAAAGAGCTGCAAGATATGGACAACGGCTTTGACGGTGAATTAGACAGCCTCCTAATGTAAACAAGTAAACTAAAAAGAGCGCATATAGCGCTCTTTTTGATCCTAGCAACATCGTTAATCGGCTATTTCAATATACTCTTTTAGTTCCTCAAACAGCACATTGTCACTTTCACTAAATAACGGATCATCAATCAGCCTTGCATCACACATCTTCACCACCGTTTTCCAGTCCTCCTCAGTAATCACATCAGACCATTTTGGAAATACCGTCGACTCCTCAAACTCCATATGCGACAGCTGCAGTTCAACGTAACCTTCTAAGTCGCTGACGAGCTGCTCTTTAGACACCACCACATCACTTAGAATTAAATTGAGTGTCGCCATTAAAGATGCCGACGAATCAACCAACTTTCTATGCTCCGCAGTTAATGTTTCATTAATATGGGCTCTGCCTAACTTGTTCCAATAAAACTCTGAGATCACCTCCTCTAATGGGTGATGGCTGTGCTCAGCATAGCTTTGCATATATTCAACAATATCGCGGACTAAGTTATAGTTAATCCCCTCACCTGCCGCTAGCTTAATGTGTTTTGTCTTTAAAATCTTAAGCAAAATACCAATATGCTTGTGATCGTGCATCAGTCTGGCTAGCATAGTTTTCTCCACCCAAATTCGCCCCACTAGATACAATATTAGTAAACAGTACGAATAACGGCCAACTATAACAAAAAGAGAATGTGTATCATCGTGACAGAGATCAACAAAATCAGACTAATTTACAACCACTTATTTACCCAATATAGAGACTAGTACCGTTGAAACTAATGTTGTCAGGCCGTCAGCTGAATTAATCAACAAAAATACAGGAAGAAACAATGCAACCGAACTACTTTATAGGCGCACATGTTAGTGCCTCTGGCGGCATAGCAAATGCTCCCACAAATGCTGCCGCTATCGGCGCTAACGCTTTTGCGTTATTTACTAAAAATCAGCGCCGCTGGGCAAGTAAGGCGCTAGATGAAAAGCAAATAACGCTATTTAAAGAAAACTGTCACAAAGCTAACATTTCAATGGATGCTATTTTACCCCATGACAGCTATCTGATTAACTTAGGGCACCCAGATGATGAGCTACTCACTAAATCACGTGAAGCTTTTTATGATGAAATCGCCAGATGTGAACAAATAGGTTTAACCCTGCTTAATTTTCACCCCGGTAGCCACCTAAGACAAATTGACACCGATAAATGCCTCACGCGAATAAGCGAGTCGATAAACTTAGCACTGACGCGTTCAAGTACCGTGACTGCGGTGATCGAAAATACTGCAGGCCAAGGCTCAAACCTGGGTCATAGTTTTGAGCAACTCGCTCAGATAATTGACGGCGTTGAAGACAAGTCACGCGTCGGAGTTTGTATCGACACCTGCCATATGTTTGCTGCAGGGTATGATATTCGCAGTCAGATAAGCTGTAAGGCCGTTTTCGATGAATTTGATGAAATTGTTGGTAATCAATATCTCAAAGCCATGCATTTAAACGACAGTAAAACAGGACTTAACAGCCGCGTTGATCGTCATGAATCTCTGGGTAAGGGGGAAATAGGGGCAGAAGCGTTTGCGACGCTAATGACACTTGACGCTGTTAAGGGTATTCCGCTCATTCTAGAAACAACCAGTGCTGAGCTGTGGCCTGAAGAGATTAATTGGCTACGCAGTTTAACTAAAGCACCATGAATACGAGGCTAATACAGATGATTACATTAGGCATTTATAGATAACCGCAACCACTTTAGTTGGCTCGCCTAAGTCGATTTGTAACCAAACGATGTGTGTTCCTTCGAGCTCTTCACCCTGCTTTATAGCACTTAGTTTGGCATCTTCGAGCGCATTTTCTCCGTGTCCTATGCCTCTAACCATTGCAAAGCTATCGCAGTGGGTGACTTCAAAATCGTATGCTTCATTTATCCTGTGGTACAGCTGAAATTCTTCACTGGCACAACCACTTAACAAACTGAGTAACAATATACTGACGACAAAACGTAACACAGATACGACACCTTTTATAAAAACTGCGCCGCACAATATAAAATATCTTGAGTAAACAATGGGATCTAAGTCACGCTAAAGTAGATCTAACTAATACATTCCGCCCCATTTGTTAACAGCCACAACGAAGCTCAATGACATTGCAGCAGCAACCTCACTCCAAAGTCGATAAAAAAGCACATAAGCCACACTTTCACCACAAAAAAAGAGAAGCTATAACAGCTGCTCTTTTTAATGGTGAGTCGTTATAATTCCGGCTATTTTACTAAGATACTAAATAAGTGCCGCTTTAATGCGTCAAAGTCTGCTGGTAAATGGGCTGACAAAATAGTTTTAGGTACCACATTCGCAAGTGCGGGCGGCAGCGGCAACTCAATGTCCAAAATCTGCTCAACCACTTCGTTAAATTTTGCGGGGTGGGCAGTCCCTAAGAAGATACCTTTTTCACCTGTCACCATCGTTTGCTTTAAAGCAAACGCCGCAATACCGGCATGTGGCTCAGAGAGATAACCCACTGCATGAAGCCCTTTAACTGAATCGGCGGTATCCGCCTCTGACACGCCAATACCTTTAATATCGGCTAATGACCAGTTCATCGCCTTAACAATGGCTTCAACTCGAGGCCAGTTGCTTGGTTCAGCAACATCCATCGCGTTCGACATAGTCGCAACGGTCAGCTGTGGGGACCATTCCCCCTTGTCGAGATAACGTGGCACGGTATCATTGCTATTGGTTGCAGCAATAAAGCGCTTAATCGGCAATCCCATCGCTTTAGCAAATAGACCTGCTGTCAGATTACCAAAGTTACCGCTTGGCACTGCGATAACAGGATCTGAGTTATTCGTTTTCTTAAACTGCGCGACGGCTTCAAAGTAGTAACAAATCTGCGCCAATAAGCGGCTGATGTTAATTGAGTTAGCAGAGTTTAGATGTAAGCCATCACGAATATCGCTGTCTTCAAATGATTGTTTCACTAAGGTTTGGCATGCATCAAAATCAGCACTGACAGCCACAGTGTGAATATTGTCACCTAGCGTCGTAAACATCTTTTCCTGCAGTACACTGATCTTACCTTTAGGATAGAGCACGACGACGTTGATATTATCCAGCCCGTAAAATGCATCCGCTACCGCAGCGCCAGTATCGCCAGAAGTCGCGGTTAAAATATTGATTTTTTCGTCTTTTGCCAACGCATTTAAGCACTGCGCCATAAAGCGTGCGCCAAAATCTTTAAAGGCCAACGTCGGACCATGGAATAACTCTAAGCTATACAAATCCTTGTCTGCTTGTACCAGCGGCAGCTCAAAATTAAAGGCTCGCTCAACTAAACGGTCAACGGTATCTTGGCCCAACTCTTCAGCTAGCCAAGCGCCGATGACCTTCTTACTGCGCTCCACAAACGGCAGTGCCAGTAAGCCATCAATATCATCTAATGTAGGAATATTTTTTGGAAAGAAAAGCCCACGGTCTTTTCCAAGTCCAAGTTTAACCGCTTGGGTAAAGCTTACCACCTGGGATGGGTGCTTCAGATTATATAATTCCATGATGACGTCCTTTGATTCTCAATGCTGTATTGATAGTTTTTATTACACGTTATTTACTTCACATTTGTTCTTTATAAATTAGGCTCGACGAGCCCCTAAATCATCAATTTGGCAAATATGTGAAAAGCCTAATGCTTGATCAATATAATTTTCATCTAACCACTGCTTAGCAACTCTTGCTGTTTCTATATCATCAGTAATAGTGAACAAGGTAGGCCCACTGCCAGATATCCCCGTTGTTAGCATACCTATCTCCGCAAGGGCAGACTTAGCTTGTTGGTAATGAGGGATCTCTGTTGCGCGATAAGGCTCAGCAAGCACATCTTTGAGTACCGAGATAGCCAATGCGTCGTCTTGCTTATAGCAAGCGTGCACAAAAGCACTGAGGTAACGGCCAAAATCAATTGTGGTTTGCTTTGAATACTGCTCTGGCATCAACTGGCGCATTCGTGCCGTCGATAACGAGATCCCAGGATAGGCTACCACCCAATACCACTGTTTAAACGTGGGTATCGGCTCACAAATAACCTGCGGCGTATCAAGCATTAATTGCATACCGCCAAGAAAGCATGGCGCGACATTATCGTAATGTACCGAACCACTAATTTTGCCTTCAAAATCTCCCATTAGCCGAAGCACTTCCTGCTCAGAAAAAGGATTATCAAAATATTCATTGAGTGCTACTAGCGCTGCCACAACGGAACTGGCACTAGAGCCTAAACCACTGCCAACGGGTAAGTTCTTCTCTAGCGTGAGCTTAAGCCCGACATCTTTGCCTAAATGCTCAAGGAAAAACGTTGCACACTGATAAACAATATTCTCGCTCTGATTAGCGGGTAGCTTGTTGGCCCAATGCCCTATTACGCTCAATGTTAGTCCCTGCTCAGCCGATTCAACCGTCACTCTATCGCCAAGTAAACTACCATCTATTGGGGCTAATGCCCCACCGAGCAAGTCAAAACCGACACCCACATTGCCCATTGAAGCGGGCGCATAAATGGTTACGCTCATATTCCAACCTCACGAGTCCAATTAAGGGTTCTTAAAATATCGGCGAACGCTCCTGCTGCAGTCACATCGGTTCCTGCGCCATACCCCCTAAGCACGAATGGTATTGGCTGATAGTAGCGACTATAAAATGCTAATGCGTTCTCTCCGCCTTTTACACTGTATAGCGGATCATTTGCATCCACCTCTGCAATCTTAACTTTACAGCCTTGGTCATCAATTTGCCCGACGTAACGCAGTACTTTGCCTTCAGCCTTAGCCGTTTCAACACGCTGTGCTATTGCTTTATCTGCTGAGGGCAAATTTGCCATAAACGCTTCTACGTCACCCGATGCATCAAATGACTCAGGCAACACTGACTCAACATTGATATCCGACAGCTCTAGCTCCATACCGACTTCTCGGGCCAAAATAAGCACTTTACGAGCAACATCCATACCGCTTAAGTCCTCACGAGGATCCGGCTCTGTGAAACACTTTTCTCTTGCAATACTGGTGGCTTGAGACAGAGTCATCCCCTCATCTAACATGCCAAAAATGTACGAAAGACTGCCAGATAATACACCGTTAAAACGCAGCAGTTTATCACCCGCGAATAACAACTTTTTAAGGTTATCAATAACAGGTAATCCCGCTCCAACAGTGGTTTCATACAAGAACTGACGACGCTGTTTTAGCGCTGTTTGACGCAATGCCTTGTAGTAATCCATATCACGAGTATTGGCCTTTTTATTTGGCGTTACCACGTGCAAGCCAGAATTCATCACTGCTAAATACTGATCAGACACAAATTCACTCGAAGTACAGTCAACGAGCACAGGGTTTAGTAACTGCTGCTCTTTAGCCCATACCAGCATCTCATCGATACTCGCGGCTTGATTTGACTCTGCTAACAGCTTTTGCCAGCTCGATAAATCGATACCTTGAGCATCGAGTAACATCTGCTTTGAATTCGCAATACCGCAAACCCTTACGGCGATATGCTGCTCTTTAAGCATTTGGCGTTGCTGTTTTATCTGTTCAAGTAGCCCCGCGCCAACATTGCCGCAGCCCACAAGGAAAACATCAAGATAGTGCTGAACATCAAAGAAAGATTGATGGCATGCCGAAATAGCATGTTTGGTTTTTCGCTGCTCAATAACGGCAGAGATTGAACGCTCTGAAGAGCCCTGGGCAATGGCGACAATATTAACGGTTGCTTGTGCAAGGGCTTGGAAAAACTTTGCCGCAACCCCTTTATGGGTGCGCATGCCATCACCAATCAGTGACACTATCGCCAACTGATGGCGCATCTCTATCGGCTCTAACAGGTCGCTTTTAAGTTCGAGCTCAAACTCTTGCTCTAGCGCATATTTGGCTTTAGCTGCGTCTTCGGTGGAGACACAGAAACTAATACTGTATTCAGACGAGCTTTGCGTAATCAGTGAAACGGAAACTCCCGAGCGTGATATCGCGCCTAATGTACGACTGGCCATGCCCACCATGCCTTTCATTCCAGGCCCCGAAACATCAAACATCGTTTGATCATCAAGGTTGGAGATCGCTTTAACATTCAGCCCTGTTTCATCAGGTGCGTTGGATACTAGCGTCCCGACAGCTTTAGGGTTGAGCGTATTACGGATATAACAAGGAATATGGTATTGCGCGATAGGAGCCACAGTCTTTGGGTGCAGCACCTTTGCACCAAAGTAAGAAACTTCCATAGCCTCTTGATAACTCATTTGAGGTAGCAGTTTAGCGTCAGCAACCACACGTGGGTCGGTATTATAAACGCCATCAACATCAGTCCAGATCTCGCAGCAACTCGCTTGTAAGCAAGCTGAGAGCACCGCCGCAGAATAGTCGGAGCCATTGCGCCCTAATGTAACAATTTTTCCTTCACTGTCTCCTGCGGTAAAACCAGGCATCACCCAAACATGAGCATCTGTTAAGTTTAATGCGTTAAAGCGTAACTTACTCGCTTCAATATCAACGGCTGACTCTAAACGTGGGCCATAACCCACCAACAATGATTCAGGGTCCAATATTGCCGATGGGTAATCAGCAGCTTTCATCACCTCAACCATCAATGCAGAAGACAATTTTTCGCCCCCCACTAACACCGCTGCTTCGACACTCTCAGGGCACTCATTAAGCAAACTCATTCCGGCCAGCTTATCGCCCCAAAACTTCATTTGCTGCAGCAAACGTTCACTGAGTCTTTTATTTTGTTCATCTGTTAGTGTGCTAGCAGCGTCACCGTACAAAGCATTAAACACTTGCTCTACTTTGGCTAACACGGCTTTATAGTCACCGCCATTAACAGCAACCTCAACCATTTCAATTAAGCCATTGGTGACCGTTGCGGGTGCGGACAGCACAACAGCTGTACTTTCTGTCTTTGCCGACTGGATAACAATATCTGCCGCTGCTCTAAATCGCTGCCAATTTGCAAGCGAGGTACCACCAAATTTCATTACTTTCATCGAAAACTCCTTGTACCGCGCCACTAAAGAAACAAAAAAGCCCGCTCCTTTGTGGGGAGCGGGCTTGATATTTAACTTATATCAGATTGTGCTTAGCCCGCCCCCACGATGGTAATCGTGGTGGTTGTAATAATCGTGGTGATCATTAAAACGTGGCTAAACATATAAATTAGGTTTCATCCAATTGGATTAATTTGTGTGCTAACAGAATTGCTTTTTAACCAAGATGTGTCAACCCCTAAATTGGGTTTATTGTCATTAATAACCATCATCTTAAATAATCAGCCAAAAAGCGGTATAAATCATGGTTTAGGAGAAGACCTCTCTGTAAATGCGACTACCACCAAAGGTTACTCTTACGTAAACATATATAGAATTAACAACTAACCAATTGTTAATAAACAATTAATTGTTAAGCCCCATCTCTTACTATGATGATAAAGTGACAAACAATAGATTGGCTAGCCAGTATACCCCAACGGCTAACTTTACAATTTACACCTGAGTTTAGGCTTTTAAACTTGGCTATAACGACAAACCAAATAAAAAAGCACTGCTTATGATGTTTAGCTATAAGCAAAACCAAGTCAGCTTTGTTGAATTTATCTCAGCTCAAATAAAGATGTGGTGTAGGTAACATAAGTGAATCCAACCTGTCGCAAATTGACAAAAAGCAAGCTAGAATGCGCGCAAATTACCGATTGGAGCCAATATGAAAATCACCGAAAAATGTGCTGTAAGCATCCATTACCGATTATCAGATGCAAAAGGTCAGCTTGTTGAAAGCTCTTTTGAAGGCAAGCCGATGCTGTATTTGCACGGCGCAGAAAATATGATCCCAGGCCTTGAAGCAGCTCTTGAAGGTAAAGAGCAAGGTAACGTTCTTGACGTCACCGTTGATGCTGAGCAAGCTTATGGCGCATATCATGATGGCTTGTGCCAAGAAGTGCCAATAGCATCTTTTGGCGATATCGAAGATATCGTTCCTGGTATGCGATTTATTGCTGAAACTGAAATGGGACAACGTCCTGTTCAAGTGACTGAAGTGAAAGATGACGTTGTTATTGTTGACGGTAATCACCCACTAGCCGGTCAAACACTGAGCTTTAATGTTGAAGTGCTTGAAGTTCGTGCAGCAACCGAAGAAGAGATTGCCCACGGTCATATCCATGCAGGCGGAAGCTGTGGCGGTGGCGAACATTCACATGAAGGTGGATGCTGTGGTGGTGGCGATCATGAGCACAGTCATGAAGGCGGATGCTGCAGTGACGATGAAACGAAAGAAGTAAAAGAAGGTTGCGATGGCAACGGTGGCTGTGGTTGTAAGCACTAAGCTCATCTAACTCTTTTGACTGAAATAAAGCGCGTTTCATTTACTAAAATGAAACGCGTTTTTTTATGCGCTAAATCAGCCTATCGATATATGGCGTTTAAAAATATGATATGAAAGGCTTCCGAGCCTGCTATCGATATCAACATGTCCCATCATTGTGCTTCATTAACGTATATACCAACAAAACACAAAAGTCGTTCCCGTATTCAGGATAATCCTTTGCAGCCGGGGCGATTGTGAGTGGATAGGTTATGGTAAACGCAAGATACATGAATCCTACGGCATATAGACGCTATAACGTTAGCAACTTTACCTGCTCTCTTTGCTCTACTGACATATGCTTTAGATAATTTGAGCAGCGCGTTATTGTCGCGATACTAATTTGATACTCTTGTGCAATTTGTCGTTGGCTCATCTCTTTACGTAATAAAGTTTGAAAAACCTTTAATCGGCCTGCCACTGCACTGCGTTCCTCCTCCGTTAGCAGTAATTCAAATAACGTCACTAAAGCGCTATGATCGTTTTGAGCCATCACTTTATCTAAAACTAAATCCCACTCTGCTCGCATTTCAGCCTCAATGGTGTACTAGTGCATCATTACAGTCAGTCTATCAGGAAACCATTTCCAGTCACGTACTTTAGATACGAGCAAACAGCACTGTTAAATCAATTGATTTGTAACTAAGCGTAATTTTGGCCAAAAACGAATGGAGTCCACTAGCCAAAAGTAGGTACAATAGCGTGAATCTAGTCGCATAACATAATAAAAACGTGAGAATAACCATGAAAAAATCATTAAAGATGAGTCTAATCGCACTAGCTGCGACTGCTACTATCGCAACCAGCGTGCAAGCTAATAATTTTGAAGACGCTGACGATGCTATTCACTATCGTCAATCTGCTTTTGGGATGATTGCCTATAACTTTGGTGACATGGGCGCAATGCTAAAGGGCAAGAAAGATTACGATGCTAGCGTATTCGCGACGCGAGCAACCAATGTTGCTGCACTCTCTATGCTACCTCTTGAAGGTTTCATTGCTGGTTCAGACAAAGGTGATACTGAAGCCCTAGCAAAAGTCTGGAGCGACAAAGCAGATTTTGATGCCAAGATGAAGACTTTCCAAGAAAATGCAGCAGTGCTCGCTTTAGTCGCACAGAAAGGCGATAAGCAGGAGATAAAGAAAGCCTTTATGAATACAGGGAAAAGCTGTAAAGGTTGTCATGACGTTTACAAAAAAGATTAGTTAATAATGAGCCAGCGCTAATAGCCGCTGGCTCTTTTATTCTACATCAAGCTTTCGTCCATCAGTGACGTTTACAGCATCTGGATAATTGGTAGCATCAAATAGTTAACCACTAGCGCGCCAATGACTATTACGATAGCAAATGCCTTGAGCACAGAAGCAAACGCTAATGTCTGCTCTTGCTCTCCTGGTAAACGCTTATAGCCACTAAACATCGCTGCAAGGATCTTGTCACCTTTCAACATATGCACCCCAACAGCCAACACATGAATAGCAGCCAAGACTAATATCAAATCAAAATTCTTCTTATGTAACCACGTCAGCCATAAACTAGTATCACCACTCACAGTTGAGTACAAAGGACCCTCTGTAAATATTTCATCCGTCGCAAACAATCCAGTGAATAACTGAAGACACATTAGAGATATTAGCGCCACAACCATATAGCCTCCGATGGGGTTATGCCCTATTGAAGCTGATATGCCATGCTGCTTAGTTTTCTTCAAATAGCTAAAGACTGTTTTAGGAGAGTGTACAAAATGGCTAAACTTAGCGGTATCACTACCGATAAATCCCCAGAGTAATCGCATTCCAAGCAAGATCATTAAGCAGTAAGCCAGAAGTTGATGCCACTCCATTTCTCCCGATTCCGCCGTCCACCATAAACCGCCAAGCAAACACAACATTCCCCAATGAAAGAGTCGTGTTGGAATGTCCCATATTTTTACTTTGACAATGTTTTGCGCCATGAATGATAACTCTCACTAATTAATTGGTCTTTTGTGAGCATTATATATTGGGAATGTGGATAGAGCTATGGGGTTATTAACGCTAAGATTTTTACAAAAGGGCCTATTCAGTCGCCCCTTATCCATTCAAATATGAACTTGTTTTTTGGTATTTTCAAGGAAATATTAGCAGTTATTGACTATATTTATCTAAGTGATCAAATAAAAAGCGAACAGATTCAGAGACCCTACAAAACGTGATTCAGATCACAACTTTCATTAGCCAGATTGTTAGTCTGAATTCAAGGAAACAACAAAAGGTTCGAAATATGATAAAGATTACTAGCAAGCACTTTGAAGTTACTGAATCTATCCGCGAACGTATTGAGGCAAGACTAGAGAAATTAGCACGACATGATGTGCAGCTTATTAATCCACACGTCATCATAATACAGGAGAAACAAGGTTTTAAGATTGAAGCTACCGTCGGCATTCCAAATGCCAAGTTATTTGCCCAGGCGAAACATGAAGACCTATACGCAGCAATCACTGCAATGGGACAAAAGCTGGAGAAACAGCTCAATCGCCTAACACATAAACCAGAAAGCCAACGTCACGCCACACTTAAAAGAGAAGATGATGCGATCGATGACGGCTTTGACTACAGCCATGAGGAGGAATACGCAGCTTGATATTATTATTAATTTTTGTCCAAAAGCGCACCTCGAGTGCGCTTTTTATTACAAAATTTTCAAATTGACTAAGTTTTGATTGACAGAAAACCGACTCCGCTTTAGTTTAATTCTATGAAAAAAATCCAGACTGCCTTTTTTACTTTCTTTTTTATGCCCCCCACCCTCGGAGGCGGAATTTCGGTGTAAAAACGAAAGTAAAAATTCCAAAGCCTCCCACATGGGAGGCTTTTTTAATTCTAAGCGCGCTAAATAAGATGTAGAGGCCCAAATGAGCAAACCACAACCTTTAAACCACACTCGAGAGCAAATCACGACTCTCGACAATGACCTTTTGGCTTTATTGGCAAAACGCCGAGAGTTAAGTTTAGATGTTGCTCGCAGTAAAGAAGTGGATGTAAGGCCTATACGTGATACCACCCGTGAAAAAGAACTGCTCGCACGCCTCGTTAAACAAGGCAGAGAACAGGGGTTAGATGCACACTATGTGATTTCGTTATATCAAAGCATTATTGAAGACTCTGTACTTAACCAACAAGCCTACCTCCATGGCCGTGCGAACCCTGAAACACAGCAACAGCAGTATTGTGTCGCCTACCTTGGCGCCCGGGGCTCTTATTCATACCTAGCCGCCAGCCGTTATTGCGACAGACGCCAGGTCGAAATGCAAGACTTGGGTTGCCAAAGCTTTGATGAGATTGTTCAAGCTGTTGAATCAGGCCATGCTGATTATGGTTTCTTACCGATTGAAAACACCTCATCAGGCTCAATCAACGAAGTTTATGATGTACTGCAACATACAAGCCTCGCGATTGTCGGTGAAACCACAATCGAAGTGGGTCACTGTTTATTGGCTAATAGCGGCAGTAATATCAATGATATTAAAACGGTTTATGCTCACCCACAACCGATCAGCCAGTGCAGTCGATATCTAAGCCAACATGGTGACTTCAAGTTAGAGTATTGCTCAAGCAGTGCCGAAGCGATGCAGATGGTGTGCAACGCAGAGAGTAATAGTGTTGCGGCGATTGGCAGCAGTGAAGGCGGCGCGTTATACCAACTCGAAGCTATCGATACCGGTTTAGCCAATCAAAAAATTAACCAAAGCCGTTTTATTGTGGTCGCACGAAAAGCAGTTGATGTGCCCGAACAGCTACCCGCAAAATGCACACTCATTATGGCCACAGGGCAAAAGCCTGGTGCCTTGGTTGAAGCGCTACTCGTTTTAAAAGCCAGAAATCTGAATATGAGTAAGCTTGAATCTCGCCCTATCCCAGGTACTCCTTGGGAGGAGATGTTCTACCTTGATATCGACGCCAATCTTTCTAGTGAACCTATGCAAGCTGCATTGAAAGAGTTAGAAAGAACCACAAGATTTATCAAAGTGCTAGGTTGCTATCCATGCGAAACGGTCAATCCAACGCAGTTAAGCAATAGCCAGTTGATGATTGAACCAATCACCTCTAAATCAATCACGACACCAAGCTCTGCAAGCAGTAAACAGAAGCGTTACAGTAAAGCTTATAAAACAACGGCGACCGAAATAATCTGCGGTCAACTTAGCATCGGCAATGATCAGTCCGGTGCGATTGCTCAACTGCAATTGCCGTTTGAAATCAGCCAATTTGAGCAGCGTGCTAAAGCACTCAAAGAATCTGGCTTTCAAGCCGTTGTGATCCAGGGATTGAGCCAGCAAAGTGATTTACTAACCTCACTCAACAAGTTCAAACATACATTGGATCAGTTTGGGCTGGTGTGTATCTTAATGGTTGAACATGAAACTGACTTAGCCATTGCTGCACAGCTGGGTGATGTGATTATGTTGTCAGGTACACAAATGTACAACCAAGCCATATTAACTCAACTGGGTTCACTGTTACTGCCTGTGATATTGGAGCGTAACACCATGGCAAGTGTCGATGACTTCCTTAATGCTGCAGAAGTGGTATTAAGTCAAGGGAATCAGCAGCTGGTATTGTGTGAGTCGGGTGTCAGCACACTAAACAATTCAGGTAAGCCGTCTCTCGATTTAGCCGCCTTGGTTGAGCTAAAAAATGCCAGTCATTTACCAGTGTTAGTCAACCCTTGCTATGCAGTTGATACGCTACAATTACCCAGTTTTACCAAAGCCATTAAGCAATTGGGTGGTGATGGTATCGTCGTTAATATTGCCAATATAGAACAAGTTGGTACGAGTAAAGAGCAACAAACATTGCTTAATGACCTCCTTAACAACTTATATCGATAATCTATAGCGATTAGCCTAATAGAGCGGCCGCCAGCAACAATTGGCGGTCGTTATCAAACTCTATATTAAACGCTATTTTAATTAATCAGCCCCCTTCTCAGCCTCTTCAGCATTACACTTATCAATTAAGCTCGGGATTGTCGTTCCCTGTACCAAGATAGAAAAAACCACTACCGCGTAAGTCATTACCATTAATAAGTCTCGTAAATCGATAGCGTTTCCATCGGCTAACATTATCCCTGTCGGTAAGCTCATCGCCATCGCTAAGGCTAGACCGCCCCGCAGCCCTCCCCAAATAAGAACTCGCTCCGCATAAGAGTTGTAGCGCTTAAAATGACGAAAGCCAAAATAGGGTAAGTAGATACTGACTGCACGCCCTAATAATACGATAGGTACTGAGAGCAACATAAACCACCAAAGTTCGGCGTCAAAATTGATCAGCAGCAATAACAGACCCAACAGTAAGAATAATAGCGAGTTGAAGAAAGATTCAATCAGCCCCCAAAAGCTCCCTAACGTTGCACATTCGGACTCTTTTAGTAATTTAGGTATGCTGATATTGCCCGCGATGATCCCAGCCGTTACCATCGCTAGAGGCCCTGAGACACCAATCATATCCGCAACCACATACCCTGCAGTAGGGATCAGCAGTGTCATCAATAAATACTGCGTGCGATCTTCCGCAAAGCTCAACATTAAATGTAATCCGCCCGCCAGCAAAGTCCCATACAGTACCCCACCAACCGCTTCCTGCAAAAACAGTCCTGTAATACCCGCCATCGTTAAGGGTTCAGTAGAAAAGGCAACTTGTGAAATAGCAACAAAGATAACCAAACCGATACCATCATTAAATAATGACTCACCTTCAACTTGGGTAGCAATATCTTCTGGAGCGCCGAGTTGCTTAATAATGGCTAATACCGCGATTGGATCTGTTGGAGAAATAAGCGCGCCAAATAATAAGCAATAACTCAATGCAAGGGGTAAACCTAATAAGCCTGCGACTATGTACAGCACGCCGCCAATGACCACTGTCGATATTAAGGTACCAATAAATGCCAGAATGAATATTTCCCATTTCTGCTGTTTGAGCACATTCAATTTAATTTGTAAGGCGCCTGCAAAAAGTAAAAAACCTAACATTCCGTTTAACAGTAATGCTTTAAAGTCCAACTGTTCAAGATCTGTCACTAAACTCGAATAAACAGAGACTCCAAAAATCTTACCTGCGGCCAATATTAGGAGGCTAAGAAGCAGCGCAAGTGCTGTAATAGTGATGGTATCTTGCCAGCGGTGTAAGCGTGAAGAGATCAGCGATACCACTAATGACAATGCAGATAAAAGGCAAAGGATTTCGTAACTAGTCACGGCAGTACTCGTCAATGTAAGCGGAAAAATGGTTCAAGAGGGGACTAAATACAACGACCTTCGATTAAACTTAGCCAGCCTTTAAAAATACGACCACTAAACCAAACCGCACCAGCGACATAAAGTGTGGCACTTAACCAAGGTTGATTGCTTAAGTAGCCGACTAACATAAACAGCAGCATGCAGATAATCGACCAACGTTGCCATCTAAGATGTGACACAAGGACTGAACTTAGGGTGTTTTGACGCTGATTTAAGTTAATAAACAAACTCAATGCAGCTGGGAGTAACAGAATAGGAAAGCAGGCCATAAGCCCATACAGCATATGAGCAAGGCTTTTATCTTCTAGAGGTAAAGCTTCAGAATGCGTTGTTGATGTCATAGCCACTCCGCCAAGAAAGAAAAGACAGGCGCAAATTCCATCACGTCCTGTCATTAACCTTACTTTCTCATGGTGAGTTACGCAACTTTCACGCTGATTTATTTCAAATTTATTAACAAAAAATATAGCCTCTAAAGCTACAGCTCTAATGTCACATTTGACTTCAACTTCGTTGAACAAGCCAGAACATAACCTTGTGCTATTTCATCTGACGTCAATGACATTTGGCTAGAAGATTCAGTTTCACCTTCTACGACCTTACATTTACAAGCACCGCAAACACCAGAGCGACAAGCCGCAATGATAGGCAGTCCCTCAGCTTCAACGCCATCAAGTATTGTTTGTCCGCTGGTAAGTGAGCGTGTTCTATCGCCAACTCGCAGCATAAAGCCACTCGCATCGTCGCTCGAGGTGCTCTCTTTTGCTGCTGCTAGCTCGCCTAAGTCGCCTTTGAATGAACCAAAACTTTCTTGATGAAATTGCGCCATATTAAAATTAAGTGATTCAAGCAAGGCTTTTACCGCCGCCATGTATTGCTCTGGTCCACAAACAAACACGGTTCTAGATTGAAAATCTGGCACTAAGCGTTGCAAGTTATCGGCTGATAATCGGCCGGCCAGCGCGTCAACATGGGCACAAGGCTCAGCGTCAACATTTTCTAAAATATAGTTGAGCTTAAATTGACGACTGCGCTCGGCAATCTGCTCAAGTGAATCTTTAAAAATAAGGTCTTGAGTTGATTTTGCGCTGTGTAAAAAACAAACATCAGGGCTAATTTGAGTATCGGCTAACCATCGAGACATCGAGTACATCGGCGTAATGCCGCAGCCTGCGCTTAAAAACAGGTAGTTTTCAGCTTCGATATCAATAAGATTAAATGCGCCATCAGGCCCAAGTGCACGCACAACATGGCCAATGTCTAAATTATTAGCCAAGTAATTGGACACTTTGCCGCCATCGATCTGCTTGATCGTCAGCACCACAGAAAATGGACGTGAAGGTGATGAGCTTATCGTATAGCTACGACCAATTTTCTCGCCATCAATCTCTAATAATAATGTTAAAAATTGTCCTGGTTTAAAGTGGAACTTTACCGGCTTGATACCTTGAAAGCGAAAACTAACGACATCGTGAGTCTCGTTCCACTTTTCAACACACACTAACTGATGCTCGCCTGCTTGCCACTGCTTAGCTTCAAACTGCTCTGTCGCCGGCACATTTATATTATTAGCCATATCACTCTAACCTAGATGTTAAAAATATTTCTGACATAAAAATGGCCACATATGAGTGGCCATTATTACTTACTCATCACCAACTAAACAGGCGTTTAAGCTACGTTTAGAATGCGATTAAGATCCGCTTCAACTGTTGTCGTTGTACGCAGTCCAAACTTCTCTTCTAATACATTAGCCAAGTTTGCGGTTAGGAACGCTGGCGCTGTAGGGCCAGTCAAAATGTCCTTTACACCCAGTGAGAGTAGAGTAAGCAGCACTACAATCGCTTTTTGCTCAAACCAAGACAGTACTAGCGTCAATGGCAATTCATTGATATCGCATTCAAATGCTTCAGACAACGCAATCGCAAGTTGGATAGCCGAGTAAGCATCGTTACACTGGCCAACGTCCAATAGACGTGGGATACCGTTGATGTCACCAAACTCAAGTTTGTTGAACTTATACTTACCACAACCTAGCGTCAGGATGACTGAATCAGCCGGCGCTTGAGTCGCGATATCAGTAAAGTATCCACGCTCTTCTTTGTCGCCGTCACAACCGCCGACTAAGAAGAAATGCTTAATAGCACCACTCTTAACATTCTCAATCACTGTAGGCGCTGCAGCCATAAGTGCGTTACGAGCGAAACCTATAGTGATTAGATGGGGGATCTCATCATAGGCGAAGCCTTCTAAAGACTCAGCTTTAGCAATAACAGCACTAAAATCGTCACCAACAATATGACTAACACCAGGCCAACCCACAATGCTACGGGTGAAGATTCGGTCTGAATAATCGCCCACATTAGGATCGATTATGCAGTTAGACGTCATTACGACAGCACCAGGGAAGTTTGAAAATTCTTTTTGCTGGTTCTGCCATGCACTGCCGTAGTTACCGACAAGGTGTGGGAATTTCTTAAGTTCTGGGTAAGCAAGTGCAGGCAACATTTCACCGTGTGTGAATACGTTAATGCCTTTACCTTCAGTTTGTTGCAAGATAAGCTCTAGATCTTTCATGTCATGACCCGACACTAAGATAGCCTTACCTTTTATAGATTTGGTGTTCACTTGAGTTGGCTCTGGATGACCAAATGAGTGAGTTTCGCCTTCATCTAACATCGCCATTACGCGATAGTTAAGTTGACCAATCTGCATTGCAGTGTCAAACAGCTTGTCACCATCAACAGAATCTTCACCTAGGAATGCCATAATCTCGTGGAACTCACCAGCAACTTCATCGTTGGTTTGGTCAAGTACTCGAGCATGCTCCATATATGCAGCAGCGCCTTTAAGGCCATATAAACAAAGTAAACGTAGTCCCATGATGTCTTCATGAACTTCGTCTTTTCCACGGTTAGGCGCAGCTTGTGAAGCTTGAGATAGCATCTCTGGCTTAGTAGCACCTAATACTAGCTGCATCGTTGCCGTTGGCGCTTTAGCTTCAATATTCAGTTCAGCACATTTAGTTTCATAAGCTGTTTGTAAACGGCTACGGAAAGCGTTTGCTTGCGTGGTGTATCCAATAATACGGTCATCATCGAAGTTAACGTTAGTTAGCGTTGCAAAAAACGCCTTAGGTACAAACGTATCGATTTCGTGATCGATAACACCGACTTCACGAGCACGTACAGCATATGCTGACACGCCTTGAAGAATGTAGATTAGAAGATCTTGTAGATCAGATGTATCTGACGACTTGCCACACATACCTTGAGTGTAACTACAGCCATTGCCCGCAGGCGTTCTAATTGTTTGCTCACATTGAATACAAAACACGACGTTTACTCCTAATACCTAATACATGCATTTAGATTGCATCTTTTGAAATTAGTGTACGCCGATTAAGAAATTGCAAAAGTACTTTCTATGGTTAATGGTTAAAACTATGAATGAGATCACCTTAAGCTGTCGCTAATTTTAACTAATTGGTCAAAATGTGCAGGATATTGATACGGGCTAAAAATCGCACTGATAATGCTATTTATTCTCATTGGCTTTTGGGGTGGTTTTGACCATAAAAAAGGAGCCTAAGCTCCTTTAATATTGATATGACATCCGCTCAAATCACACTAATCGGTTTTCATATCATTGACCGATTGCAACATCGCTCTACTTTCTCTTTGGAACTGTGGTGCAAAATCACCAAACCACTGCGCCACTTGTTCGAACTGTTTAACAAACGCTTCTCGGTTACCTGACTTTAATACCGACAAGGCTTGAGAGTAGTTTTCGAGGTAATCGCTAATCGCCACCAAACTGTCCTCTTGAGCAAAAATAATATCTGCATATAATTCAGGACTCTGGGCAAATAAACGCCCTACCATAGCCAGCTCTAGACGGTATATTGGTGAGCTAAACTGCAGCAGAGATTCAATATCAGCCTCCTCTTTATAGAGGTTAAGCCCGTAAACAAAAGAGGAGAAGTGTCGCATTGCCTGCACGAGTTGCATCGCTTTATCATGCTTCTCTGGTTCGGCTTCAACGATACGCGCACCCCAGATCTCAATCTGCTCGATCAACCATTGGTATTGAGATTGGTCACGGCCATGACACACCACGACCACCTGCTTTGCTAAACTGCCCACATCAGGCCCAAACATCGGGTGCAAGCCTAAAACAGGGCCTGAGTGCGCTGCTAACATGGCTTCAACAGGTGCGGTTTTAATCGAGGTTAAGTCAGCAAGAATACAGTGGCTTGGTAATTGCGTTAGTTTGCTGGCAATCAACTCACAAGTGATGTTAATCGGCACAGTCACAATAACCAGCCCTGCTCCGTCAAAAATCGTCTGACTATTAACCCAATCATCTTTATCTAAAGATTTAACTTCATATCCTGACAGGGTCAGCATTTGCGAAAATAAGCCGCCCAGCTTGCCTTCACCGCCAACAATCACCACATGGCCGAGATCAGGATTAACCTGCTTAAATCCAACGTCCTTCTCGTTAAGATAAGACTCGCGCATTAGACGCCTTAAAATATCTTCAATTAACTGTGGCTCTACATTTATCGCTTTTGCTTCGCCGCGACGCTTTGCCAGCATTGACGCTTCACGTTGAGGAGCATAAATCGGGAGGCCAGCACCGTGCTTAACAGCACCCACTTGTGCCACTAGATCTAACCGTTTTCTCAGCAGGTGGAGTAATTGTTGGTCAACGCCATCAATTAAGTCTCGCAGGTTTTCAAGCTCTGCAGTGGTCTTCTCGTTCATCACTCTCTCTTCCATCAGCCGTTCGCAACGTTCAGCATATCAAACCTTGTTGGTAATACTGAAGCTAAGTCTGCAGCGCCAGTGCGTAATAATGCTTCTGTTGATTGCCAATCGATACAAGCATCTGTCACCGAGACACCATAAGCTAATTCGTTTAACGGTAAGTTGCTGCTTTGCTTACCCGCATTAAGGTGACTCTCTAGCATCACCCCAATAATAGACTGGTTACCATTAACGATTTGGCGGAACACATCTTCACACACAGGAACTTGCTTGTTGTGATCTTTTGATGAATTACCATGACTGCAATCCACAATTAGGCGCGCGTTCAATTTAGCGGCATGCAGTTGCTTCTCACACTCAGCGACGCTATCCGCATCGTAATTTGGCGCTTTACCCCCGCGTAAAATCACATGACCGTCTGGATTGCCAGCCGTTTGCAGTAAGGCAACTTGACCTTTTTGGTTAATCCCCATAAAACGATGGCTACTCGCAGCAGATTCAAGCGCATTGATTGCTACTCCAAGTTTTCCGTCAGTACCATTTTTAAAGCCGACAGGCATAGAGAGTCCTGATGCCATCTCGCGGTGAGTCTGCGATTCAGTGGTACGAGCTCCAATCGCTGACCAAGTGATCAGTTCCGACATGTACTGTGGACTAATGGGATCAAGCGCTTCAGTGGCGACAGGAAGTCCAAGCTCAGCCAGCCAAATCATCAATTCGCGTGCCTTACGTAATCCTTTATCAACGTTAAACGACTCATTCATATCAGGGTCGTTAATCATGCCTTTCCAGCCCACGGTAGTACGCGGCTTTTCGAAGTAAACGCGCATCAACACATAGAATTGGTCGCCTAACGCATCATGTAGCTTTTTCAGCTTAAGTGCGTACTCTTTGGCAGCATCGATATCGTGAATAGAGCAAGGTCCGGAGATCACCAAGACTCGATTATCTCGCTTATGCACGATGTCAGATACCGTTTTACGGGCCTTAAGGACATATTGGCTAGCATGAGCAGACAAGGGGAGATCGCGCTTTAACTCCTCTGGAGTCACCAACACTTTCTCTGAACTAATATGGATATTATTTATCGTATCTTGCTGCATGCTTATCACCTGATTTAAGTGTTAACTGGCTAATAATTTGCGGCATTGTCGCCTCAATTAACAGTTAATCTTACTAAATTATACGTAATTGCGTAATGCTACACCATTACACCTTGAGAGCACTATGCCTGTCCGTCTGATTAAGATCAAGTAGCAAGTGCAGTAAATGAATAATTTTGTGCTTACAGCCGGTTTTACTAAGCTCAATTAATTAAACAGATTAGCTGAGGAATCTAGGTGCAAGTATATGAAGAGAGATTTTTGCGAGTAGGAGATGAAGTGTAATAGGTAAACTAAAGTGACTTTTTACTGAATCGCAGCTCACAAAAAACCGCCATATAGGCGGTCTCTCGTGCGAACACTGCATCTTTTTTATAACTAGGGACTAAATTACTTAGTTCCGAGCTTCTCACGGATACGTGCAGACTTACCTGAACGTTCACGTAGATAGTAAAGCTTAGCACGACGAACACGGCCGCGACGCTTAACTTCGATGCTAGAGATGATTGGGCTGTGAGTCTGGAACGCACGCTCAACACCTTCACCATTAGAGATTTTACGTACTGTGAATGCAGAGTGAACGCCGCGATTACGCTTAGCGATTACAACGCCTTCGAACGCCTGTAGACGCTCTTTACCGCCTTCTACAACACGTACTTTAACAACTACTGTATCACCGGCACCAAATTCTGGTACGTCGGTTTTCATTTGCTCTTCGTTGAGCATTTTGATGATGTTATTCATTAAATAAACTCCATTCTAGTAATAACTGCGCTTCGACTAATCATCTTGTTTGATGCTGTCTACAAATTCAGCTAAAAGCTGCTTTTGTTCGCCAGTCAGAGCTAGATTTTCAAGTAATTCTGGTCGTCTTAACAAAGTTCTACTGAGACTTTGTTGCAGACGCCAGCGTCTAATATGTTCGTGGTTTCCACTTAACAATACGGCTGGAACATCCAGACCATCCATACTTTCAGGACGCGTATAGTGGGGACAATCCAGTAAACCGTCAGAGAAGGAATCCTGCTCTGCCGAAGCCTTTTTTCCTAGCACGCCAGGAACCAGCCTCGATACTGAATCAATCAAAGTCATCGCTGGTATTTCACCGCCCGAAAGCACGTAATCTCCAATCGACCACTCTTCATCCACTTCAGTTTGAATAATGCGTTCATCGACACCTTCGTATCGTCCACACACTAAAATCAAACTGGATGACTTTGCTAACTCTTCAACGCCTTGCTGTGTAAGCTTACGGCCTTGAGGAGAAAGGTAGATCACCTTTGCCTCTTTTCCAGCTGCAGCTTTTGCTGCATGGATGGCATCGCGTAGAGGTTGCACCATCATTAACATGCCAGGGCCACCACCGTATGGGCGGTCATCCACTGTATTATGTTTATCATGGGTGAAATCACGAGGATTCCACGTTTGCATCTCTAGCAAACCCTTGCTAACTGCACGACCCGTTACGCCAAAGTCTGTTACGGCACGAAACATCTCCGGAAACAGGGTTACTACCCCTAACCACATCTGCTGTACCTCGACTTAAAAGTCCGGATCCCAATCCACTAAAATCTGTTTTGCCGTCAAATCCACCTTTAGGATGAACTGTTCGGTAACAAAGGGAACCATTCGTTCCGCTTTGCCAAAGCCATCTTTCGCGTTAGCCTTAACAAGAAGTACGTCATTTGATCCTGTTTCCACGATCTCCTGCACTTTACCCATGTTATAGCCTTTGGTATTAACCACTTCACATCCGATAAGATCTCGCCAGTAGAATTCATCTTCTGGCAAAACGTTCATCTGTTCAGCGGGTACGGCAATCTCACAATTTGTAAGTGCCTGAGCCTGATCCCGTGTTTCTACGCCTTCAAGACAAGCGACAACCGCTTTACCTTGCATGCGCCACTGGAGGACTTTAACCTCGCGCCATTCACCTTGCTCTTTTAACAACCAAGGAGAATAATCAAAAATACCTTCAACAGAATCGGTATAGGTAGTGATCTTCAACCAACCTTTAATGCCATGACTTGAACCTAATTTACCAAGTACGACGGGTTCTTGTTTACTGCTCATCAATCTATACCTTAACGCTATTAAGCAGCTGCTTTACGAGCGTCTTTGATCAATTTTGCTACACGATCAGATGTAGCAGCACCGTTAGCAACCCAATGCTCAACACGGTCAAGATCTAAGCGTAAAGCTTCTTCTTGGCCACGAGCTAATGGGTTAAAAAAGCCAACACGCTCAATGAAACGACCGTCACGGGCGTTACGGCTGTCAGCAACAACGATGTTATAAAATGGACGCTTTTTTGCGCCGCCACGAGCTAAACGAATGGTAACCATGCGTTTTGTATCCTCTAATGATTTGCTTTTTATCAAGCAAAAATAAAAACTGAAACTCCGTGTTCGCGGAGAGCCCCAGATAGAAAGCTGGCAGATATTACCTGACTGACCAGCGAATGCAACCGTAATCGACGTTTATTACGCCAAAAACGATTCACAGGCTAGAATGAAAACTCACCCTAGCCTGTAAAATTAGATACGGAACAATTAATAATAGACTAGCGTCCAGGCATTTTCATGCCCGGTGGTAACATACCGCTCATACCGCGCATCATCTTTTTCATGCCGCCTTTAGCCGACATTTTCTTCATCATTTTCTGCATTTGCGTAAACTGTTTAAGCAAACGGTTTACGTCTTGAATTTGTGTACCAGAACCCATCGCAATGCGGCGTTTACGTGAACCCTTAATAATATCAGGGCGCTGACGCTCACCTTTCGTCATTGAATTAATAATGGCTTCCATTTGGCCGGTCATTTTACCGTCTTGAACTTGAGCAAGCGCTTCTGGTGGTAACTGACCCACGCCAGGAAGCTTCTCAATCATGTTCATCATGCCGCCCATGTTCTTCATTTGCAGCAGCTGTTCGCGGAAATCTTCTAGATCGAAGTTACCGCCTTTCTTTACTTTTGCCGCAAGCTTCATCGCCTTGTCTTGGTCGACACCGCGCTCAACTTCTTCTATAAGCGACAATACATCGCCCATACCAAGAATACGTGAAGCAATTCTGTCAGGATGGAAAGCTTCTAGTGCGTCGGTTTTCTCACCCACACCCAAGAACTTAATTGGCTTACCGGTAATATGGCGAATCGACAGTGCAGCACCGCCTCGTGCATCACCATCAACCTTGGTCAATACGACACCCGTAAGAGGCAATGCTTCGTTAAAGGCTTTGGCCGTAGTTGCCGCATCTTGACCTGTCATGGCATCAACCACAAACAAGGTTTCGACTGGATTAACGGTAGCGTGAAGCTCTTTAATCTCATCCATCATGGCTTCATCAACATGCAAACGACCTGCAGTATCGACAATAACAACATCAATGAACTTAAGCTTAGCGTGCGCAATGGCTGCTTTAGCAATATCAACCGGTTTTTGGCTGACATCTGATGGGAAGAACTCGACTTCCACTTCTGCCGCTAACGTTTCGAGCTGCTTGATTGCAGCAGGACGATATACATCGGCACTCACAACCAGAACAGATTTCTTTTCGCGCTCGCGTAAGAACTTAGAAAGTTTCGCGACACTGGTGGTTTTACCCGCACCTTGCAGGCCGGCCATCATTATCACTGCTGGCGGTTGAGCTGACAGGTTCAAAGCTTCATTAGCTTCACCCATCGAATTTTCTAGCTCACTTTGAACAATCTTAATAAACGCCTGGCCGGGACTTAGGCTTTTGGATACCTCTTGTCCGACAGCGCGCTCTTTTACGCTATTAACAAAGTCACGTACAACTGGTAAGGCAACGTCGGCCTCAAGTAGCGCCATGCGAACTTCGCGCAAGGTTTCCTTAACGTTCTCTTCCGTTAAGCGACCACGGCCGCTGATATTTTTCAGCGTACGTGACAGTCTGTCAGTTAAGTTCTCAAACATTATCCAGTTCTTACCGTTTAAAATTGATATTGATGGCCCGTATTATAGCGATGCCCAGATATTATGCTACTCAATGCACCAAGTAACTTGGTTTACATTTGCCCCTAGAGGCAACATTTTGCGAAAAAACCGACCTAAGACATATAATCCACTCAATTATGCACCGAATGCCACTGCCCACTAACCCGAGCTCATGTTACTCTAATGGCTAGCGTTGTACGCGATTTCCGTGATTAAAACCGAGTGCGTTTAGAATGGAAACACAGCGCGTTACGATTTGTGATTCAGTAATTTAACTTCTGCATGAATCAGGTTAATATAAATGTCGTTTAGTCTGCTTTAACTTTTTGGTTCAGCCAACAAGTTAATAAAACAATAGTCAACAAAACAATAGGTTAATACTCAATGGTTATTTTTTCAGCGTCAGCCATGTTTTTTTACAGTATTGCTTTGATACTCGTCGCGACTCGTCTTTTTCACGCAGACGGACCCAACCGAAAATTAGTTGCGGGTATCGCAGCCATTGGTGTTGTTTTACACGCGGCAGCGCTATCGCAAGCTATTTTTACGGGTAACGGACAAAACTTTAGCCTGACCAATGTCATCTCAATGGTGAATTGGATCATCGCCTTTAGTTTCACCGTCTTAATGTTCCGTCTTAAAGTCATCGTCGTTGTGCCTGTGGTATATGCTTGTTCGGTGATCTCGGTTGCCCTTTTATGGCTAGTACCACCAGAGTATATTACGCACTTTGACATCCACCCAGATGTACTCGTGCACGTAGTGCTGTCATTAATGGCCTACAGTGCCTTAATGATTGCGGCGTTATATGCCATCCAGTTAGCGATTATTCAGCGTCGACTCAAGAATAAAAAGCTCATTATGACATCAACAATGCCGCCTCTGATGACCGTTGAAAAACAGCTGTATCATCTTGTTATTGTCGGCGTAATTTTATTGAGCTTAGCGCTTGCGACTGGTTTTATCTTCCTCGATGATATGTTTGAAGAAGGCAAAGGTCACAAAGCGATTCTGTCTATCCTGGCTTGGTGCGTCTACATTGGTATGTTAGCCCAGCAATATTGGGTGGGTTGTAAAATTAGAACTGCCGTTGCCTATACCCTAACAGGGGGAGTGTTGTTGACGCTCGCGTACTTTGGTGCCCGCATCGTTAAAGAGTTAATCCTCAGCTAATTCTCATCTTAGTCAACTTTGGCTCAATCAGTTCAGCATTGAGCCAAACTTGACATGCTTTCGAAATATCTGTAATTACTAATTTTTACAGCTTTTATTTATCCACTGCGGAGCTCCAACTTTTGGACGAAATATCCACTGGCGTACTATTGTCTGTTTTGTGCGTCTTAATTCTACTTTCAGCCTATTTCTCAGGGTCTGAAACCGCGATGATGACCTTAAACCGATATCGTCTACGCCATCTAGCATCTAGCGGCCATAAAGGGGCGATTCGAGCCACTAAGCTGTTGGAGCGGCCGGATCGGCTGATTGGCCTTATTCTCATTGGCAACAACCTCGTCAATATCCTAGCCTCATCCATTGCAACGATTATAGGCCTCCGCCTATTTGGTGATGTTGGTATTGCCATCTCTACCGGTGTATTAACATTAGTGGTACTGGTTTTTGCCGAAGTCACCCCCAAAACATTT
Organism: Shewanella sp. GutDb-MelDb; assembly: GCF_002836075.1. NCBI lineage: Bacteria > Pseudomonadati > Pseudomonadota > Gammaproteobacteria > Alteromonadales > Shewanellaceae > Shewanella > Shewanella sp. GutDb-MelDb. The sequence continues at coordinate 61,205 of NZ_PJBM01000222.1, forward strand.
GCTGCATTGCACCCAGAACGTATCGCTTTTCCATCAAGCTTTATATTACAGTTCTTACTCATCGTGCTGTCACCATTTGTAAAAATCGTTAATGGCATCACCTCTGGAGTGCTCAAATTCGCGGGCATCAACTCGACAAAAACCTCAGACGCATTAAGCCAAGAAGAGCTGCGCACTGTTGTGCACGAAGCTGGTGCATTGATCCCAAGGCGACATCAAGAGATGCTATTGTCGATCATGGATTTAGAGAAGGTGACGGTAGAAGATGTCATGGTGCCGCGCTCAGACTTATATGCCATCAACATCAATGACGAATTTAAGAGCATTAATAAACAGGTCATTCAGAGTCCACATACTCGCGTTCTACTCTACCGCGACACAGTCGATGACGCTGTCGGCTTTGTTCATTTGCGTGATGCATTACGATTGCAGTCTAAAGAGCAGTTCAGCAAATCTTCATTACTGCGCGCCGTAAAAGAGTTGTACTTTATCCCTGAAGGCACCCCCCTCAACGTACAACTGAGCAACTTTCAGCAAAACAAAGAACGTATTGGTCTCGTCGTTGATGAGTATGGCGACATTCAAGGACTCGTTACTTTAGAGGATATTCTCGAAGAGATTGTAGGTGACTACACCACATCGATGCTTGCCACCCCGAGTGAAGATATTTGCGAACAACAAGATGGCAGTTTTCTTATTGAAGCCACCATCAACATCCGTGAATTGAATAAAGAGATGGAATGGCACTTTCCGATTGACGGCCCTAAAACCCTCAATGGTTTGATATTAGAGCATCTTGAAGAGATCCCAACAGTAAAAACCAGCATGCGTATTGCTGGTTACCCCATTGAAGTCATCAAACTGGGTGATAACATGGTCAAGACAGTGCGGGTGCTACCTCAGCATTATGAGCAACCCAAACATTAACCACTAAATCCCCCTAAAAACGCTAATCATTGATTAGCGTTTTTTTTGTGACGATTGCCGTTATGCTACTTTACCTTTTTTGCCGCTTCAATCGCTCTGCGTTTATCTCGTGCAATAGGGGTTATTTCAGCTAATAAATCTTTTTCTAAACCCAACTTAAAATACACTTCAGCCATCAAAAAGAATGGCCCTATGAGTAATTGATTAAGGTCATCAACAAAAGCGGGTTTAGCTTTCTCATATTTGTGGCCGATAAACTGAATAATCCATCCCACAATAAACGTCGCAATCGCGATATAACCAGCGCCATCATATCGAGCAACGACACTCGAGGTGTAGAGCACTGGAATGATAAACAAGGTTAAGCCGATAGCTAACTTTGCATGCAACATAAAATAGTAAGCTAAAACAATGACTGCAAAAATGGTGGCCACATTAAAGCTAATGGCTGGATCGTCAAACACCACAAAGTTGATTGGAATAAGGTTAAAACCGACAAAAGCGGACCAGATGATAAGCGGTACACCAAAGAAATGCGTCTTTATATTACTCGGATTTAAATGCACGCTTTTATAGGTCGATAACTGCTCAACGGCGGATTTCATCTTAGTGTCTCCATACTTGATCAAGTCTCATTATAGTTATTATTTAACTTATCTTTAACCTAAAGGATTTTACCCTCGATTAATAGAGCAAATATTCAGCCCGGATATCAAGTCTTGGTAAGTTTGCTCTCAAAAAGTGCAGCAAGCCTATTTCCATTGAAGTGATGTACTAAAGATCTCATCGGATGCATTAGTCATCTATCTAAATACACGCCAGTATAAATGTATGTGACTTAGTAAGAGCGTCTTGGGGGAAACCTGCAGGAGAAGCCCGCTCTTTGGCATTAAGCTACCACGGCATATATGAATCTATTCAGATCAGACGAGCAATGTTCCTTGCCCAAGTTTATGATTGAATTCCACGACGTTGGTTAAGCGGAGTTTAATAAGGTTAGCTATCTGTAAGACTGCTGAAATATAACATCAAGAAAAAGCACCACTATCAGCCATACTGCTCAACATAACCAGCGCAGCACCAAATAAGGGGATATTTGCAGCTAGCCCATAACGCCATTTTTTAAATGCGAATTTACCGACGATTAAGCTTGCAATAAATACCGTTACTACCCACAAAACACAAGTGAATAAAAACGCTAACCCCGTAGCAATACCTTCATGATCAATTCTATCGACCTCAATCAGATACATAGGCCCAATTATTTGTAATATTGGTGTGGCGATAATAAACAAACTCAGTATTAATTTATTCTCGATCATTTTTTCTATCCGGGCCTTATTCAATGCATCATCTTGCTAAACAATACTTAGCGCTCAATAATGACCTTGCAACTAAGACTCTAAAATTACCGTTGCTGTGGCATAGTGCTGCTCATCTGCAATAGACAAATGCCCTCTCACGCCACCCAGCTCAGCGAGCCTATCAGCAGCACCCGCAGTAAAAGTGACGATAGGGGCGCCATTATCATTATTGCTGATCGCTATATGTTGAAATGACACACCACGGCCTATGCCAGTTCCTAGTGCTTTGGCTGCGGCTTCTTTCGCAGCAAAGCGCTTAGCCAGATAGCGACCGGGGTTAGATGAATCAACAAACAAGGCATGCTCTGTCGGCGTGAGTACTCTTTTGGCGAGACGGTTATTGTGTAACTCTTGTTCTCCCGCTTTGGGGACTCGCGCTTCGATACGCGCAATCTCAACAATATCTGTACCTAAGCCAACAATCATAAATCCCTCAACACTCGCTGATAGTTAAACAAAAGCCGAGAATAGCTCAGTGCTACGCTCGGCTTTAAAAGCAGCTTTAAAAACCTTTACTCGCCTCGACGACCTTCGACCATTAACTGCTTCATATCACGTACGGCCGTCGCTAATCCATCGATAGCAGCGCGAGCGATAATCGAATGACCGATATTAAGCTCGTAAAGCTCAGGGATCGCGGCAATAGGCTTAACGTTATGGTAATGCAAACCATGACCCGCATTAACCACTAAACCTTTACCATGGGCATAAGTTGCCATCTCGCTGATACGGCTAAGTTCAGTTGCGGTATCGGCATCCGTTAGTGCGTCTGCGTAACAACCCGTATGGATCTCAATCACGGGAGCACCAACGGCAACAGCCGCGTCAATTTGAGTGGTATCTGCATCAATAAACAAAGAGACCTTAATGCCCTCTTGAGTCAAACGTGCTACAGCAGCTGCAATTTTGTCTTGCTGGCCCGCAACATCAAGACCACCTTCGGTTGTAAGCTCCTCACGTTTCTCTGGCACTAGGCAAACGTAAGCAGGCTTAATATCGCAAGCAATATCAAGCATCTCATCGGTGACAGCCATCTCGAAGTTCATGCGCGTCTTTAAGGTTTTCGCTAACGTATATACATCTCTGTCGATGATATGACGGCGATCTTCACGCAAATGGATGGTAATACCTTCAGCGCCAGCATGTTCGGCGACGGCGGCAGCATGAACAGGATCAGGATAGTTTGTACCGCGAGCTTGGCGTAGCGTAGCAATGTGGTCAATGTTAACGCCCAGTAGGATCCGGCTCATGTGTATTCCTTAAATAGACAACAATATAAAAAGGCTATTGTACTGGGAGATTTAACGTTTAGCTAGCGAGGGGCTGGTCGTTACGCCATTGAATTAGCCAAGATTACCCTTTCCGGACAGTGTTGCCTGAATTTGCACGTTTCTTGATAAACAAGCTGCGTGAGTGCAATGGTTTATCGCCCAGGGTAGGTGCTAATAGCTGCCGCATCAGCTTCTTGGCTTCCGTTGAATGTTGGGCTGATAGGGATTGATCCTTGAGCGCGACTAACATTGCGCCGGTAAAGAATTTGTGTTGATTAAACGCTGTCGCAACGACGGGCATAAAGCCATGTTCCATATCCAAACGGTAGAAGCCACTGGCCGTAATGAACGCCCCCGACGGATCATTTTCGAGCGATGGCATCGTGCCTAACTCTTGCAGCAATGCTAATTCAAAATAACGCAACTGGATTTGGTCAAACCCTTTTGCCATTGCGATGAGTGTTTGATGATAATTAAAAAATAGATCCTCGGCACTGTGCTGCACGGTTAGGCAGCGGATAAGCAACTCGTTAAGATAGAGACCTGAATATAAACAATCACCGCTTAACGGCACTGCTGGACTAGCCGCTTCAACTTGCTTTAAATTCTTTAAATCCGACTTGCCCTGTAATTGAAAAATGATTGGCTGGAAGGGCTGCACTATGCTGCGGATTGAATTTTTTGCGCCTCCTAGTCGTGCCACAGCGTCAACACGACCTTTACCATCAACCAATAGATTAACGAGTACACTAGACTCGCGAAAGGGTCGAGTATGAAGAACGTATCCACGCTCCATAATGATTAAATCCTAAAGGGTAAATGCATTAAAACAACAAAACATCATAGCATGTGTCATTTTATCAGTTGTATCGGTTGTATCGGCTTTATCGGCTGTATCGGCTCTATCGGCTTTACCCGGCTCTATCGGCTTTAACCGACTGTAGAGAGTTAATCACGATTCAATAAGGATAGGTATAAAAATGCCTCTTCTTATTGCTAAAAAGAGGCATTATTGTCAAGCGAAGTAAATGATTACTCGTCGCCGTAACCTAAGCTACGCAATGCGCGTTCATCATCAGCCCAACCTGATTTGACCTTAACCCACATCTCTAAGAAAACCTTATTATCAAACAGGGTTTCCATATCAACACGGGCGGCAGAACTGATGGTCTTAATACGCTCGCCTTTATTACCAATCACCATCCGCTTTTGCGTTTCACGCTCAACCAAGACTAATGCGTTGATCTGGTAAACGCCGTTTTCCATCATCTTAAACTGCTCAATCTCAACCGTACAATCGTAAGGCAGTTCGTCACCTAAAAAACGCATGAGTTTTTCACGAACGATTTCTGATGCCATAAACTTTTGCGAACGGTCCGTCACATAATCTTCAGGGAAGAAATGTGGAGACTCCGGCACAACCTCAACTGACATATCCAAGATACGTTGCACGTTAGTGCCTTGAGTCGCCGATATAGGCAGAATTTCATCAAAATCAAACTTTTTAGCTAACTCTTGCAGATACGGGAACAGTGCTTTTTTATCTTTAATATTATCCACTTTATTGATGGCTAATATTGTTTTACGGCCATCGTCACGGCTCTGTAATTTACGCAGTACCATGTCGTCATCAGCGGTCCAAGTCATGCCGTCCACCACAAAGATAACTAAGGCGACTTCGGCAAGCGAGCTGGCGGCAGCACGGTTCATTAAACGGTTAATGGCGCGCTTCTCTTCCATGTGCAAACCGGGGGTATCAATAAATACCACCTGTCGTGGACCGTCAGTATGAATTCCCATAATACGGTGTCTAGTCGTTTGAGGCTTTTTAGAGGTAATACTGACTTTTTGGCCTAACAGTTTGTTAAGCAAAGTCGATTTACCAACATTTGGTCGCCCTACTATCGCCACCATACCGCAATAAGTCACTGCATACTTAACCGCTGATGAAGGGTTATTCATCTGTGCGAGTAAGTCATCTAAACTCGGCTCATTGCTCTCTGGTAAATCTTTGTTGTTACTCATTTCTTTATTAACTCCAACACTTGAGCGGCTGCACTTTGTTCTGCTTTTCGGCGTGAACTAGCAACCCCAGCAACGGCTTGTTTCAAGTCTTCTACAACACATTCAACGGTAAAGGTTTGCTCGTGAGCATCCCCTTCAGTATGGACGACTTTATAAATAGGCAGTGGTTTTCTGAACTTCTGCAAATGCTCTTGAAGCAAAGTCTTTGGATCTTTCTGGTTAATCGGCTCGATAATGTCCAAACGCGATGCATACCAATTAAGGACTAGCCTTCGGCAATTCTCGATTTCTGAATCAAGATAGATAGCACCAATAATGGCTTCTACCGCATCGGCTAAAATAGATTCTCGTCTAAAACCGCCACTTTTGAGTTCGCCAGGGCCAAGCTTTAGGTAATCGCCGAGCTTAAACTCAATAGCAATCTCTGCGAGCATTTTCCCGCAGACTAATGTCGCTCTCATGCGGCTTAAATCGCCTTCAGTTGCTTTAGGAAACTGATGATATAGCGCATCAGAAATCACAATTGAAAGTATTGAATCACCTAAAAACTCAAGTCGTTCATTATGTTTATTAGACGCACTTCGATGTGTTAGCGCCTGATCTAAGAATGCTTGGTCTGCAAACACATAACCTAAAGTACGGCATAGTCTAGGGATATTTTTAATCGGTTCCATATTACACAATTCCGCCTACACGGTTAAAACGTACCCCTGTTGGGATCCAAGCTGGCAATAAGTCAGCAGCCGTTCTGTCAAATTCAAAACTAATCCAAATAGCGACCGCTTTACCGACTAAGTTTTGTTCGGGTACAAAGCCCCAGAAACGACTGTCTGTACTGTTGTCGCGGTTATCGCCCATTGCAAAATACTGTCCTTCTGGAACAATAAATTCAGTTAACGGTACGTTCTCTTGGCGATGATAGTAATTAATCATGTCTGGTCGAGACGGGTTAATTAAGATGTCATGAGTAACATCACCAAGCTGCTCTTTATAACGCAATAATGGCGTACCATCTTGCGAAAACTCGCCACGGTTAACCGAAACGCGCTCAACCACTTTTAATTCAGGACAAGGACTTTGACCTTCAGCACAAGCAGGTTGGATAGAAAGTTGTTTATTACGGTATACAATTCTATCGCCAGGCAAACCAACAATACGCTTGATATAGTCGATTTTTGGATTTTCAGGGTACTTGAATACCGCCACATCTCCACGTTCAGGCTTACCCGTTTCCTTTAGGGTCGAGCGCCATACAGGATCTTTAATCCCGTAACTAAACTTCTCTACCAGAATAAAGTCACCGACTAATAATGTCGGCATCATTGAGCCTGATGGGATTTGAAATGGCTCATAAATAAAAGAGCGTAGAATAAGTACGAACGCAATCACGGGGAAGATTGACTTTGCCGTTTCAACAAACGCTGACTCGCGCATGATAACTTCAATACTGTCTTCATTTAGATCAACTTCTGCAGCTTGAGCCATTGCCAACTTCTCACGACGCTTAGGCGCAAATAAAAGCGCATCCGCCATCCAAACTAGACCACTGCCTAGCGTGACAAAGACTAAAATAAGAGAAAAATAGGCTGCCATTATTAATTAACTCCTGCCGAACATAATTGGGTAGCGATGAAAATACCGCTGTCACTAAGGTTATACGCCAGTAATGAAAGCGCCGCAAACTGCGGCGCAAACTCTAGCGATATATTAACAAATCTTAATCGATTAACTTAATCATTAAGTTTTAACACTGCTAAAAACGCTTCTTGTGGTACTTCAACGTTACCCACTTGTTTCATGCGTTTCTTACCGTCTTTTTGCTTCTGCAACAGCTTCTTCTTACGCGAAATATCGCCACCATAACATTTAGCGGTAACATCTTTACGTAAAGCCTTAATAGATGAACGCGCAATAATCTGACTACCAATAGCAGCCTGAATTGCAATATCGAACATCTGTCTAGGGATAAGCTCTTTCATCTTATCAACCAGAGCAAGACCGCGCTGACGAACACTACCTTTATGGGTGATCATCGCTAATGCATCAACTCTGTCACCATTGATCAAGATATCAAGGCGAACCATATCTGCAGGCTCAAAGCGGCTAAAATTGTATTCAAGTGAAGCATAACCACGACTGGTTGATTTTAAACGGTCAAAGAAGTCCATGACCACTTCAGCCATTGGCATGTCGTAGGTGATTGCCACTTGGTTACCGTGATAAACCATGTTGGTCTGCATGCCACGTTTTTCAACACATAAAGTAATAACGTTACCCAAGTACTCTTTAGGAACCAAAATATTGGTTTCTACGATAGGTTCACGCATCTCTTCGATGTTGTTAATTGCAGGCAAATCAGACGGGTTATCAACGTAAATTGTCTCGCCTTTAGTACCAATCACCTCATAAACTACCGTAGGTGCTGTGGTGATCAAATCTAGGTCGTACTCACGCTCTAAACGCTCTTGGACAATCTCCATATGGAGTAAACCCAAGAAGCCGATGCGGAAACCAAAACCAAGCGCAGATGATGTTTCAGGCTCAAAGAACAACGAAGCATCATTGAGGCTTAGCTTGTTCAATGCATCACGAAAGCTTTCGTAATCGTCAGTCGATATAGGGAAAACACCCGCGTAAACCTGTGGCTTAACTTTCTTAAATCCGGGTAATGGCTCAAGTGCACCATTTTTGGCAAGCGTCAGCGTATCACCAACTGGAGCGCCATGGATCTCTTTAATGCCGGCGATAACAAAACCAACTTCACCCGTATTGAGCGCGTCAGTATCGGTCTGTTTAGGGGTAAATATACCCACTCGGTCAGCCGTATGGTTTTGCCCCGTAGACATGACTTTAAACTTGTCGCCTTTTTTCAGCTTGCCGTGCTTAATACGAACAAGTGAAACGACACCTAAATAGCTGTCAAACCATGAGTCGATGATCAAGGCTTGAAGAGGTGCATCTGGATCGCCTTCAGGTGGCGGAATCTGTGCCACGATGACCTCAAGTACTTCAGCAATACCTACACCCGTTTTAGCGGAGCAGCGCACGGCATCAGCAGCTTCAATACCAACAATATCTTCAATCTCTTCTGCAACGCGCTCGGGATCAGCTTGTGGCAAATCGATTTTGTTTAAGACAGGGACAACGTCCAATTTCATCTCTAAGGCGGTATAACAGTTGGCGACGGTTTGTGCTTCAACCCCCTGTCCTGCGTCAACGACCAATAACGCGCCTTCACAAGCCGCTAAGGAACGTGACACCTCATAAGAGAAATCGACGTGACCTGGTGTATCAATAAAGTTGAGTTGGTAAGTTTCACCATCATTAGCCTTATAATCCAAAGTCACGCTTTGCGCTTTAATAGTAATACCGCGCTCACGTTCTAGATCCATTGAATCTAAAACCTGGGAAGCCATTTCACGATCGGATAAACCACCGCAATCTTGGATAAGGCGATCTGAGAGTGTTGATTTGCCATGGTCAATATGGGCAATAATCGAAAAGTTTCTAATATGCTTCATTATGCGGGATGACTAAACTCGAAGTTGAAAAACAATTTTTAAGGTGCAGAATTGTACCCGATTGCGGCTTTAATACCAATTTTTAAAATGATTTTACAATGGAATATTAAACCCGCGGCTACGTAACTGCGGTTATTGCGCTATATCTATCGGTGTGCCAAGCGATTTAATGATGATTGGCAGTGCCTTTTCCTCTAGCGCTTTAGCAAACTTCTTTCCTACAGCCCAAGCACTTACGCCTCCAATCAGCGCCCCTATTATCGATAACAGGTCTTGATTGACATCAACAGCAGTCGCTAAAACGTTGCCACTATAAGCGCCAATAAAGAAACCCATTAATGGCAGCATATAAACTAATAAGGCCGCTTTTAGAATAACGCTTTCAGGAAGGCCAAGCTTTAAACGCTCCCCTTTAGCTAAAACACGTTCAGTTTGAATCGAAAAACGCTGAACTTTTGAAGAAAAGGCTTTTGCGACTGCAGAAGTGCCACAGGAATCCCCACTTTCACAGTGATTACAGGCACTCTTCATCTCTACCTCTACAACGACCCAGCCAGAGTTGTTATTAGCAATAACTTTGGCAATCTCTTCCATCATCCCCAAAACTCCTTATTGCAGCATAATGCTCTTGGCAATACGGCTCAGTGTTTCCGCAGGTACTTTCCCCACAGCAACAACCTCTGCATTACCAACACGCTCAGTGGCAAATGATAAACCATTTCGGGTGACAAGTTCATCGGGTAGCGGCGCATCACCCGCTTTGGCGACATAGACAGAAATACTGGCTAAACCATCACTAATAGCAATATATTCAACCGCATCTTTACTGCCAATTAATCGATGTTGATCTTTTACGAGGATTTTAAAGCCTTCAGGCAACCAGCCGAATTTCCAATCTTCGCCAGTGGCACGCTCTGACTGCGCCATAACGGCAGGCCATTCTTGCTTGTGTGCCTCTTTCAATATCGAAGGAACATCTTCCAACACCAGGAGCTCAACCACTAAAAGCTGCTCCAAGAGCTGTTTGTCATCATTAATCATATCGAATCGTAACGGTAAATAGGTGTCCATATCCAACCAGACCTGATAACCGTAACGATTAGTATCATTAGGTATAATGCGCACTAATTGCCCAGGTCTTCCGGCTATTCGGCTACGGCCACCCAATACAAACTTATACCCCGTTTCAAGCTTAGAGACATCGTCAGCAAAGGCTGCAGGAATAACACCTTGAATGCGATTAGCGTGGACGCTATAAGCGGGTTGATCATGCTCAATGAATGTAACGGTATTACCAACACGCACCGCATTTTTGGGTGGTCCATTGAGATGCTCTAAAAATGCCACTTCTTGACCATCAACTTTGCCATGGATATACACCAATGGACGAATATGATCGGCTTGAATTTGGATAAGGGATATTTTGAATTCTTGTTCACGCAGCGCTTGGCTCATATTTTCTAGCCAAGCTTTGGCGGGTATGTCTTCCTGCGCCATCGCGGGAAGACTTATGGCTAAGATAGCCAATAGGATTAGACGCAAGCGAGCTCCTTGTTACTGATTGACAGGTATTGTATCTACCTCGCCATTGTCCTCTATATTCACACCATTATTCAATCTCTGTTGTAACATATGATCTTGAATATAGGCATTGATACGACGACGCTGGTCTACAACTTGCTCATTTGTATAGCTCTGGTTTTGCTGAACGGCACCCGTTTGCAGGCTCACCGGCGATGCACTACCCATTAATGGGCGAGTACTCAATACAGGTAATGGTGAGTTATCCAGTAACGTTTCTTGATTGTAATTTTGGACACCAACCACTGCCACCATAGCAACCGTTGCCGCAATCGCATATTGGCCAAATTGTTTGAAAAATGGCACAACGTTACTGGTTGCAGGCTTGGTTTTAACTGTCGATTGTTTAGGAGCTACAATTGCAGGCTCGTCATCAATAGCAGCCATAATACTGGCACTGAGATCAACTGATATTGTTTGTGGCAATTCACCACGCATCGCATCACCAATCATATGATAATCACGCCACTGTTCATGTGAATCTGTGTCAGCCGCTAACTCAGCTAACATTTGCTCGTCGAGTTCACCATCGACTGCAGCAGAGACCCATTCCTGACCTAATCTATCCATTTTTCACCTATCTCTATCAAGGATGCTAGCGTTCTAGCAACGGCTTAAGCTTTTTATCGATTGCCTCTCGCGCTCTGAAGATCCGAGATCTTACAGTGCCTACAGGGCAATCCATGACATTAGCAATCTCTTCGTAACTCATACCATCAAGTTCTCTCAGTGAGATTGCCATCTTCAATTCTTCTGGCAATGTGTCTAAAGTGTCGAAAACGACCTTTTGAATCTCTTCAGACAAGAGTAACCGTTCAGGAGATGCAAACTCCTTTAACGCGTCACTACCATCATAATACTCGGCTTCTTCAGCATCGATATCATTCGCAGGCGTTCGACGCCCTTGTGCGACCAGATGATTCTTTGCAGTATTAACTGCAATGCGATACAACCACGTGTAAAACGCACTCTCGCCCCTAAAGTTCGGTAACGCTCGATATGCTTTAATAAAAGCTTCTTGCGACACATCTGCAACGTCTGCCTGATTTCGCACATATCGCGATATCAGATTTGCGACCTTGTTTTGATATTTTTGTACCAAAAGGTTAAAAGCGTTCTTATCACCACGCTGTACGCGCTCAACTAACTGTTGATCACTTATTTGTCCACTCATCCGAGCCGACTACTCCTAAATCTAATACTGATTTCTCAGCCGCTCGAATCATATTCACTTATGTAGACTAGCGAGTTTCAAAAAAGTTCTATAAAAATTTGCAAAGATGTCATTTTCTTTTCAGGGGAAGCTACTAATATCCTATTTACAGCCTAATATCAGGCTAACAAATCGCTTTCATCCACGGCTTGTTCAGACAGTCAGTTTCTTATCATCAGCATACTGACACTCAATATGCCTTCTCCCATATTCGAATCAACCATACCTTACCAATTTAAGCCACTGATACCAGCATGTTTATCACCGGGGTTTGTAACAATATGCACCTTACGCAACACATATATAATGAGTGTAAAATCTAAACCAAACAGAAATGGACCCTTGATAAGTATCCATATGAGACTTCTTGGTTTAACATAGTCCGAACTCCCCGATCACTCTATGATACCTGATGAAACAAGTAGTTGAACACCAATCTGACCTTTTGGTTATTGGCAGTGGTGCTGCCGGTCTTACTTTAGCTCTACATCTTGCTGAAAAATCGAAGGTTATTTTACTTTCCAAAGGCCCTCTCAGTGAAGGTTCTACCTATTACGCCCAGGGCGGTATAGCCTCTGTTTTCGATGAAGATGACACTATTGAGTCTCATGTTGCCGACACTTTAGTCGCTGGAGCAGGGCTTTGTGATGAGCCAGTGGTTAAATTTACCGCTGAAAATGCCAAATCAGCCATGCAATGGCTAATTGACTGTGGTGTTGCCTTTGATAAAGAAGAAACTGTCGATGGTAGTCCAGAAGAGGCGCCGTATCATTTAACGCGTGAAGGTGGTCATAGCCATCGACGTATTTTGCACGCAGCAGATGCCACAGGTAAAGAAGTGCAAATCACACTTCAAGAGCAAGCAAGCCGTCACCCCAATATTCAAGTACTAGAACGTTACAACGCTATTGATTTAATCACCACTCGAAAATTAAACCGCCCAGGCAATCGAGTACAAGGTGCTTATGTCTGGAATCGTGACTTAGAGCAGGTAGAAACAATCAAAGCACGGTTTGTCGCATTAGCGACGGGAGGTTGTTCTAAAGTATACCAATACACCTCAAACCCCGATGTCGCATCTGGCGATGGCATTGCTATGGCTTGGCGTTCAGGCTGCCGTGTTGCCAATATGGAATTTAATCAGTTTCACCCAACCTGCTTATATCACGCCGATGCGCGCAACTTTTTGATGACAGAAGCCTTAAGAGGCGAAGGCGCATTTTTACGCCGTCCAGATGGCAGCCGCTTTATGCCTGAGTTTGACGAAAGAGCCGAGCTCGCACCGCGTGATATCGTCGCTCGCACAATAGACTATGAGATGAAACGTTTAGGCGCAGATTGTGTGTATTTAGACATTACTCACAAGCCGGCAGATTTCGTTATTAAGCATTTCCCTACCATCTATAAGCGCTGCCTTGAGTTTGGTATCGATATTACCACTGACCCGATCCCTGTCGTGCCTGCCGCGCACTATACCTGCGGTGGCGTTATGACTGATTTACACGGTCAGACAGATTTAAATGGTTTATATGCCATCGGCGAAGTCGCCTATACCGGGCTACACGGGGCCAATCGTCTTGCCAGTAATTCATTACTTGAATGTCTTGTTTTTGCCAGAGCTGCAGCTGAAGATATTGAAAGCCAGCTTGGAAAAATCCCCATGCCGGGAACACTTCCCGCTTGGGATGAAAGCCAAGTATCAAATTCAGATGAAGAAGTTGTTATCGCGCATAACTGGCATGAACTCCGGCTATTTATGTGGGATTATGTTGGTATCGTTCGCTCTGATAAACGTTTAGAGCGTGCCTTAAGACGTTGCGCCATGCTACAACAAGAGATCCAAGAGTATTACAGCAACTTTAGAGTCAGTAATAACCTGCTAGAGTTACGTAATCTTGTCCAAGTTGCCGAACTCATCATCCGCAGCGCAATGGAGCGAAAAGAGAGCCGTGGCTTGCACTACAACATTGATCATCCGAATAAAGACCCTTCACCTAAACCGACTATATTGCAGCCCAAATAGTAAAGTGTAACAAGTGCTAGTTAATCTGGCTTTGGTAAGATTGCAGTAGCAGACGACACAAATGGCGATAGTTTGTGTCGTTCAACATATCAGCCCATACCACCAGTCTCTTGACCTTAGTGTCACATTGGATATCAAACATCACCGCAAACGGAGTCACTATAGGTTTACCTTTGAGCACAAAACACTGCTGCTGATTAAGCCGACCATTGCCTTCTGCTGATAATACAAACTGACAAGACCAGTGTTTTAATTGCCAAAACTGCCAACTAAAGTAAGCGATACACAGGGTAAATAGCAGTGATTTGCTCAAAAGATAAGTGATTGATTCACCATAGGGCCAAATCAGGAAGGAAATTAAACAGATACTTGCAATAACGACCAACGAGAGTCGTTGGCCGAAAGAACTGGAAAGATAAAAACTATGCTGCTGGGCGACCACGAACTCTAATAATCATCTTAGCGAATTCAGGATCTTTACAGATTTCATGTCCCATAAACCATGCAAAAAGCTCTGGGTCTTCAGACTCTAAAAGCTTTACAAAAATATCTTTGTCAGCATTAGACATCGCTTCATAATGCAGCTCAACAAAAGGCTGTAACAACACATCTAGCTCTAACATGCCTCTACGACAAGCCCATCTAACTCTAGCTATTTTCATGGGTTCTGGCATTGATTCTGACAAGTTTATTACTCCACTCTTTTACAATTCCGTTAGTGTATACCCAAATGGCCTTTAGGAAAATAGGATGGTTATAGTTGCTGAACTTTTACATCTTTGCCGGCAAAGAGTTCTGAAAAATCGGTACTCAATAAACGCTTCACCGCTGGGTGTTGGATCATGCGTTCAGCAAACATCACATGATACACCTCTTTAATATCGGTCGTTTCACCAAGCAGCGTCATCCCATGGGCTAAAATGTCTTGCTTGTATATTGATGGCGCCACGAATATACCTTGCTTAAAAAAACCAAAGGCTTTCATCATAGCCGCATCATCAAACTCACCTAATATGCTGATATTTAGATTTTTCTCATCAAACCAGCGCACGAGTTGCTGTCCTAACGAGGTCCCTCTACTGGGTATGAGTAGCTTGCCTTGCTCTAAACACTCAGGAAAGGGTTTTGAATACGTCTCAGCAGAGAAAAAAGCAATACCACACTCCCCTAACTGTTTAGAGAGTATCTCTGGATATTTAAGGCTTTCACCCGCGCAATCAGATAAAATCATATCCAACTTATGGGCCCTAAGTCGCTCCATTAAGCTTTCATGCGTAGCCTCGTAACAGGCTAAATGCATCGAACCATCACTAGGAACCACTGACAATAGTACCCGGCTCGTTAGTGCTTTTGACAGCGCTGCAGCAATCCCCACTTCAAACCGTATGTTGTCGTCTTTCTGATAGTTCAGCAGATCGAGCATCTCATAGCTAAGGCTAAACATTTTATCTGCGTAACGAAATACCAGTTCACCAAGTTCAGTAGGCTCTAATGACCTGCCTACGCGCTTGAATAGGCTACCTTTAAGGCTGCTCTCCAGCACTCGGATCTGACCTGTCACTGTTTGCGGTGTTAAGCATAATGCCTCAGCGGCTTTCGCAACAGAGCCTTGCTTTTGGATCATCCAAAAATAGTACAGATGGTTATAGTTAAGATTTGCCATATAAAAATGCCATTGTTAATACGCAAATGGGGTGACTACAAAGTCACCCCATAATGCTATTGAGCTACTTTAAACGTTGGCAGTCCATAAGACCAAACATCGCCGTTGACAAATCTTCCGTATTTTCAATCTTGCCGACGCTAAACGCTTCAGCCAGTCCTGCGACTAACTCATCTCTATCAGGGATCCGGTTTTGACAGAAGGTCCGGTTTGCTTCTTGAAAACGTTTACCACCTCTATATTTGAGCGCGCGCGATTCATAATCATTGGACTCCAAACGCTCACCAACTGCCGCACCTTTAAACATAAGGGCACCATCAACGATACCTTCAAGATAATTCTGGCAATGAAAATCTTTTATATCTTCATTGCAGGCATCAATTTGTGACGCTGAAGCAGTAGTGCTAAAACCCAATGCTAATACCAGTGTTAATAGGACTATTCTCATGCTTTCTCTCCTTTCTTAGGCAACACGCTAGATAACCAAAAGTATCCTATTGTTGCCGAGGCAAATGAACCTAACAGAATGCCCAGTCTCGCATAATCACCATACATCTGCCCTTCACCAACAAAGGCAAGCGAGGAGATAAACATAGACATTGTAAAACCAATACCACACATCACTGCCACCGGCATTATCTGCTTCCAACCGACGCCATCAGGCAAAACAGCTAGCTTGAGTTTTACCGCAAGAACACTAAATAACATAATACCCAATGGCTTACCGATAAGCAGACCGAGTGCGATCCCTAATGGTACTGGCGATAGCAATGAACTTAAGCTCATGCCTCCTAAGTCGACGCCTGCGTTAGCGAAAGCAAAGATTGGCAAGATGATGAATGTACTCCACGGGTGTAAACCATGTTCTAAACTTTCTGATGGTGATGAACCATCTTTAGCGCGCAGCGGAATACAAAAAGCAATGATCACACCTGCTAAAGTGGCATGCACTCCAGATTTCAACACCGCGATCCACAAAATCATGCCTAATACACCGTAGGGACCAAGCGCAGTAATCCCCTTACGGTTAAGCCCTACCAGACCAACAATTGCCGCAGCCGCAATCAACAAACTTATGGTTGATAAGTCAGTGCTATAGAACAATGCGATAATAACAACGACGCCTAAATCATCGATAATGGCTAACGCTAACAAAAACACTTTTAAAGAAACCGGAACTCGACTGCCTAAAAGCGCCATTATCCCCAATGCAAAAGCGATATCAGTCGCAGCAGGAATAGCCCAACCCACTTGCGTAATAGGGTCAGAGTAATTAAAGATGAGATATACTGCGGC
>NZ_PJBM01000144.1:0-14542 GCF_002836075.1 Shewanella sp. GutDb-MelDb
AGAAAAAAAAGGTGCTAATGCCATAGTCAACGTGAGGTTTACCACAAGTGCTATTGCTGCTGGCATGTCAGAGCTTTTAGTTTACGGAACTGCTGTTGTTGTAGAGAAAAGCTAACAAGGCGTTCAAACTGACAAATAACAGCTGGCGTTACAGCATATCCGATTGCCATATTTTCCCTAATGACACTCATCACTTCAAGAACTTTAACTCTAACAAGCTTTTGTCCATCTACGTGTCGGTACGGGTTATCTAGGCTGACACGAATCTGCCCCAATTATCGGTTGCACCTCGAAGTTCGAGCAAAGATGTACAGGTTACTTTGATATAAAAAAACTAATGTGTAGCAAAAAGCAAGATCTGACCCTTATGGCTGTTCTATAACTGGCTTATTAGAGATCTAGTTGCGAATCCATGTTCTAACGTGTCAGTTCGATATTTGCTTGGTGTCTGATTAAACATTTTCCTAAAAGCATATATATAGGCGGAATCAGACGAGTATCCTAATTCGATAGCAATTTCCTGTATGCACATTTTTGTGTCTAGCAATTGTAAAGATAAAACCAGCCTTATATTTTGCCGCCACAATGCAAACGATCGAGAGAATTCTTTTGAGCATAGTCGGGATAGAGTTCGCTCTGATGCACCTACTTTTGTGGCCCATTCCTTTAATGTGAATGGTAAGTCTGGCTGCTGTTTAAGCTGTAAAAAGACAGATAAAAGGCGTTTATCTTTAGGTATCAGCAATGGTATTTCATAACTGTTTGCAACATCGATCTGGTCTCGTAATACCATTAGAAAATGTGAAATATTAGACTCCGATTGAGCGAGCGTATGAGCCTCAAACAAAATCAGTATTAACTCTTTTATGAAAGAAGATACCTGACAGGGTTTTGGCTTATCTCCGTATTGAACATATTTTTCTGGATTGAGATAAATCGCCGAGAATATCGTATCTGTTATAGCTACGGATTTGTGAACTGTATTTGCGGGTATATAGAGCATTCCATTGTGAGGGACTATTACGCATTTATCACCAATATTGGATTGCAATAACCCTTTAAGTGGAAATACTATTTGGTGCCATGAATGTGAGTGAAAATCATCGACGTAGCCAGAAGGCATTCTAGTCGTTTTGGTGATTAACTGTTTATTAGGAAAGTCTCTTATAAGATTGTTAGCTTGCATGATTGGCGAATTATCTACATAAGGTGTCAGTTAGTATAAATCACGCCAGAACTGTTTGATATAAGATCTGGAATCTAACGTTATGTAAGAGGCAGAAAGATGCATATTCACTTTATTATTCATGAACACTTCGAAGCTCCTGGAGCCTATGAGTGCTGGGCAAAAAAGCATAGTCATATCATTACCTATTCTCGCGTATATCAAGGCGAACCGCTCCTCCAAGATATTGAAGATATTGATTTTCTGATTGTGATGGGAGGTCCCCAAGATCCTGCGACAACAACTGACCAATGTACTCACTTCAATGCTAGAGGAGAGCAAGCCGTCATTTCAAATGCCATTGACGCCGGTAAAGTTGTGCTTGGTATTTGTTTGGGGTCGCAACTGATAGGTGAAGCGTTAGGGGCACACTATGAACATAGTCCAGAACGTGAAATAGGTAAGTTTCCAATCGTGCTAACTGATGCTGGGCTAAAGCATCCGTTATTTGACCACTTTGGTAAAACTTTGGAAGTGGGTCATTGGCACAATGATATGCCTGGGCTAACAAATGATGCTCAAATAATTGCATACAGCAAAGGGTGTCCGAGACAAATTGTTGCTTATCGAGACTTAGTGTTTGGTTTTCAGTGTCACATGGAGCTAACTAAAGATGTCGTAGCATTGCTAATTGAAAATGATGATCTCAATGAAGCTGCAAAATATCGATTTGTTGAGGAGCCAGACGTAATACTTAATCACGACTACGGCGAAATGAACCAAAAATTACATGACTTTTTAGATAAGCTAGAAAGTTTGTATAAATCAAGGCACTGAGAAAATGTCTATTGTTTTTATGACACATAGACTCTACGGAGTCGCTTCCATCTGACGCATGGATATAATATTGCGCGAGCATAGAAAGGACAGGCACATCTTTTTCTGATTATTACTATCCTTAACTAGGCTTTCGTGAGCCGATTCTTCACTGCTTAGTTAAGGATGGCCGTCATGAAGATTTGAGATACTTTTTCTAATCAACACCAGTCAACTTAAACTGAATAATCTAACCCACTTTTGTCCAGAAATGAGCTAGACGCTACTTTGAACTCGCTGGCAGAACATCTGCTGTGGAACGTGCAAGCTTCTGAAAAAGGGATTTTTCAGCAGAGCCTACATGGAGGTATTCACGGCGGCTTGCAAAGGAACATAGTGGGTGAGCTGCTTTCCATCATAAGTAGATGTTTTAGGTAATGGCACTAGAACCCGGCCCAGAAGCCTTGCCGGGATGACTCCCAATTATTCCCAAGTTGTTCTGCTAAGCTATCTCATTTCTGTCCAGAAATGAGCTAGACGCTACTCTGAACTCGTTGGCAGATCATCTGCTGTGGAACGTGCAAGCTTCTGAAAAAGGGATTTTTCAGCAGAGCCTACATGGAGGTATTCACGGCGGTTTGCAAAGGAACATAGTGGATGAGCTGCTTTCCATCATAAGTAGATGTTTTAGGTAATGGCACTAGAACCCGGCCCAGAAGCCTTGCCGGGATGACTCCAATTATTCCCAAGTTGTTCTGCTAAGCTATCTCATTTTTGTCCAAAAGTGAGTTTACAGAGGTATGTCCTAAAACAAGTGATTAACAGCAAAATTCGAATCTAATCTTCCAACACGTGAACGTAAACACGGCAGTGAGCTTCTGTGACAAAGCTACGTCAATTCACCGTGTCACAGAGGTGTTGGATTAGTTCAAACCGAATTAAGTCGCAGCCTTGTCAGACTCGTGGACAAGGTATTTCCATTTTTTGAAAAAACCACCTTGAACTTGAAGAACACCGACTGAATTAACCGTTGCTATAAGCCTTGGTGACCTCTTGTGCAATGATAGCGATGCCATCGCGCATCTTGGCTTCATCCTGCACGTAGTTCATTCGCAAACATTGATGGGCGTGATCCCACTTTCCTTCAGACTGGTCTTTCTGTCCGAAGAAAAAGTACTCTCCGGGGACAATCAATACACCGCGTGCCTTTAATCGGTCATAGAGTTCCATAGTGCTAATCGGTAACTCGTCGAACCACAGCCAAAGAAACATCGCGCCTTCAGGTTTATGGATTTTAAATCTGCTATCGGTGATAGATTGCTGCAATAATTTCAGAGCAAACTCTGATTTTTGTTTATAAAAAGGCTTAATCACCGTTTCACTTAGGCTCAATAGATCACCTGAGTCAATCATGTGCTTGGCGATGGCGGGCCCGAATCCTCCAGGGGCAAGGCTGATGATGCCATTAAGGTTCGTCAGCGCTTGAGTGATCTCCTCACTCGCGATAACGATGCCACAACGTACGCCGGGTAATCCAAGCTTAGACAGACTCATACAGAGTATGGTGTTGCTGTTCCAAAACGGGGTCACTTCTTCGAAGATTATATTTGGAAACGGGGTGCCATACGCGTTATCGATGATAAGGGGAATGCCATTTTCGCGGGCTAAGATGTCTAACTTGGATATTTCAGTGTCAGTCAGCACATTACCGGTGGGATTGGTGGGGCGAGAAACACATATGGCGGCCACAGATCTGTCGACTTCTAATTGCTCAAAATCCACATGGTACTTAAACATGCGGTTACCTAGCATCTCGATTTCGGGGCGGTAAGAGACAAATATATCGTCATCAAGCCCAGCATCATTGTAACCGATATATTCAGGGGCCAATGGCAACAGAATTTTCTTATGGCTGCCATCAACTTGCTTGCCTGCAAGCAGGTTAAACAGGTAGAAGAAGGCACTTTGGCTGCCATTGGTCAGACTGATATTCTTCTCGCTGATCTCCCAGCCGTAGGTATCTCGTAACAAGTCAGCCAAGGCTTTTAAAAATGTGTCTTTACCTTGCGGTCCATCATAGTTGCCTAATGCCGCGACCAGTTCTCCATTTGCCAGCATCTCGCTTGCTGCTTGGTGAAAGTAATCTTGCATCGCGGGAATGGTTGCAGGGTTTCCTCCGCCCAGCATAATGGCCCCCGGAGTACGCAGCCCTTCATTGAGGTCATTCATCAGCTGATTAATGCCGGAGTTACGATTAAATTTTTCACCAAATTTTGAATACTGCATGACAGCTACACCTGAAGATACCGAAAGGACTTAAAGAGTGCCTGTAGTAACAATATTTAGCGGCAAACGCACTTATTATTTAATTTTTTAGTGACTAATTTGGAATACATCATGTTTTGTTGGGGAAATCGTAAATTATTTGCACACTTGTCCATTATTCTACAAAGCAGGGCTGATGGCTTTGATTCAAGTTTAGTCGTGTTTTAAGCGACATTAAGCATCAGTGGTATTGGCATTGGTGCTTTCATCCGTTGCCGTTTTCTTAGGCTTTATAAATTCAACATTTACGATTAATCCTGGCTTATTATCGAGTAATTCAATTTTTCCGTTATGCAGTTGAATAATCGCTTTTACTAAGGTTAAACCTAAGCCAAAGCCTACAATCTGCCGGCTCTTTTCGATGCGATATAAGCGCTGGAAAACTTTCTCTTTTTCGACATCACAAATACCTGGACCATTATCGCTAACGGTAAAACCACGGGGTGTTAATTGAACACTGATTTGTGCATTATCTCCAGCGTACTTACTGGCATTTTCTAATAGGTTGTATATGGCTCTAAACAACAGCGTTGCATCACCTTTAATAGACAATGGCTCAGCGCTTCCTATACTGACAAGTTGTTGTTTCTCTTCTGCAAGCGGCTCAATTAAATCCACGGCATCGACAATTATTTGCTGTAAATTAACGGTTTTAAAGTGTTGGCTGTTGCTCTCTTTTTGTTGCTGAAGCCTTGTTAACTCAAGCATTGCACTAAAGGTGAATAATATTTCGTCTAGCTTATCCAGCATCGATTGTAGCTGTTCACTAGGGTGATTCAGTTGTTGTTTACTTAATATCTCCGATTCAATTTGCTGCCTTAAATGGCTCAGTGGCGTACGCAAATCATGAGCTATAGCATCGGTAATTCCAGAAATTGTTTCAAAGGAGTGCTGCAATTGATTGAGCATGGTATTGATATGTAGCGCCATATGATCATATTCATCATTTTGCTTAGAGACTGCGACACGTGCGCTCAATTGGCCTGATTCAACTCGTAAGGCGACTTGGTTAAAGTTGTTAATGCGCTTTAATACCCGCATTGAGAAAACTAACCCGGTTATAACGCCAAGCAATACGGCCAGTAATAATGCAATTGCTGACGCACTAATAAATTGTCCCTTGAGTTCATACAATGATTCATCGTCGACAGCAACAATTAGCGTCCCAGAGGCCAAAGGCTGAGAGCAACCAGAGACCAGTCTGATTTCATCAAATTGGTCTAGCCAAATGGGAAAACGCGATAAGCTCGGGCATTGCGATAACGTTGTCGGGGGAGCGCTAAGCCTACCAATAATTTTTTGCTTTATTTGATAACTTAGAATGTATTGACGTGAACTCTGAGCCTGTAGTTCAAATTGTTCAATAAATTGCTCATGACTTAATTGCTCAGCAAGTAATGTTTGCTGAGCAATAATATTAGCCATTTGTAACTGTTGCTGACGGTTCATTTGGCCAATACTCAATTGGTACAATACTACCAGTAGGATGGCTACCACTGATAATAATAAGCCAGTATACAAACGGGTTAAACGCCACACCGAGTGGGCTGTTTTAACGCTGTTCCACCATTCTGTAACCGACGCCGCGTACTGTTTCCAGTAAAGGGGTAAGACCATCAAATTCTACCTTTTTACGCAATCTTGCCATATGAACATCAATAACATTCGTTTGTGGATCAAATTGATAATCCCAAACGGCTTCAAACAGTAACGATCGAGATACTACTTGTCCGTTATGTTCCATCAAATAACGTAACAGTTTAAACTCTTTTGGCTGCAGAGATATTTCTGCTGAACCTCGGAACACCTTATGAGAAAGCAGGTCCATTTTTAGATCGGCAACATGTAAAACGGTGGTTAGCTTTTCGTTGTGAGTCCCTTTGCGCTGAATGAGGATCTCTATACGCACGAGTAGCTCAGAAAGCGCAAAAGGTTTGATGAGGTAATCGTCACCGCCTTCACGCAGCCCTTTTACACGTTCAGATACACTATCTAATGCACTTAAAATCAGAACGGGTGTTTGTTTGCCAGCATTTCTTAAGGTTGTTAATACCGTTAAGCCATCTAATTTAGGCAGCATCCGGTCAAGCACAATTAATTGGTAGTCGCCTTCCAGCGCTAAGAATAAACCATCTTGGCCATTATCCGCGAGGTCAATCTCATAGCCCTGTTCTTGAAGGGCTTTTTGTAAATATTGACGAGTCGTCTGGTTATCTTCAATAACAAGAATTCGCAAAAAAGTTTCCCTAGGGGAGTGCTACTCCCCTATAAATATTGACGGAGTTAGCGCTTCATTACCGGAATAGCTTTGCCTGTGGTTACATCTACAATGACACGTGTAAGGCCTTGATCACCCATCAGCTTAAACTTGTAGAAAGTAATGCCTTTTTTATTCTTTAATTCAAATTCAAAAACATCAGCAGAATATTTTAGCTGTAATTGGGCAATAGTAGCGCCTAAGTTAAATTTTGATGCTTGTAACTCCTGTAACGCTAACAGGTCATCATCATCTAATCGGCTTAAGCTATTTTGGGTTTTATGTTTTAAAATCGCGCCATCTGCAAGGCTTAATTCAATGTTATGCTTCTCTTTTGTTTCCAGATTGATCGCTTCAATATCATAGGTAGCTTGATTATCATGATCATCAATTTCAAATTCGACAATGTGCTTAGCGTAATCTGTACTTACTTTTTCAATAGCCTGTTCTAAGGTGTAATTAGCGCGTTGCAATGCGAGTGCTG
Organism: Shewanella sp. GutDb-MelDb; assembly: GCF_002836075.1. NCBI lineage: Bacteria > Pseudomonadati > Pseudomonadota > Gammaproteobacteria > Alteromonadales > Shewanellaceae > Shewanella > Shewanella sp. GutDb-MelDb. The sequence continues at coordinate 7,048 of NZ_PJBM01000144.1, forward strand.
CCAGTGCGTCGTCTTCTTGACCCGCAAATGCTGATATTGATGTGAAGGCCAGTGCAGCACAGATTAATTTAGTACATCTCATTTTGTTATCCTAGTGGTTGTTTGTTGAGAACTGAATTGTACGTGTTGTCCCTTTCATCAACGTGGATGAATCATTACAAAAAGTTAATCTTCGAACTTGGTATTAACGGCGTATCACTGGGGTCAACTAAATGAGCTCAACTCAAAAATACTAACATATCTTTAGCTGTATAAGTGTTTGCAACAACGGTTATCACGCTTGTGAAACGTCGATAGTTTTCTTACTATAGAACTCTCTCTCATCTCCTTCATTTTTAAACGAGAATGCATGAAATTTATCCACACCTCTGACTGGCATATCGGCAGGCAGCTTCATAATCAGAGCCTGCTCGATGATCAGCGCTTCGTGTTAAACCAGATTGTTGAACTGGCGACTGAGCATAATGTCGATGCGGTGATTGTTGCTGGCGATATCTATGATCGTTCCATTCCGCCAGCTAACGCGATAGCGCTGTTAAATGAAGTGGTTAATCGTCTGGTGAATGAACTAAAAATCGCGGTAATTATGATTGCTGGCAACCATGATGGCCATGAACGTTTAGGCTTTGCCTCGAAGCAGATGAGTGACAGTGGGCTACATATCGTTGGGCCGTTGACCAATAAAGTGAGTGCCATCAAGCTTAAAGGCAAGCAGGGCAGTGCGGTATTTTACGGTCTGCCCTATGCCGATCCTGCCACCGTACGGCATGTGTTTGATTGCGAAGTGAGCACCCACGAAGCAGCGATGGATAAATTGCTTGAACAAGTGCATGAACATGACAGCCAAGGTTTGCCCAAAGTGGTGATCAGTCACTGTTTCATTGATGGGGGCAGTGAATCTGAATCAGAGCGCCCTCTGAGTATTGGCGGCGCCGATAAAATTTCAGCAAAATTGTTTATGCCCTTTAACTATACGGCGCTCGGTCATCTGCATGGGCCACAGTATAAAGGCGCTGAAAATGTTCGATATTCAGGCTCTATGCTCAAGTATTCGTTCAGTGAGCAGCACCAGAATAAGTCAGTGACCTTGGTTGAGTTAGATGCAGAGGGTAAAGCTGATTTTGAGTTGCTGCCATTGTCTGCCATGAGAGATGTGCGGATTATTGAAGGCAACCTCGTTGAGTTGCTCGAGCAAGGTAAAACAGATGTTAACCGTGACGATTATCTCATGGTGAGATTGAGTGATAAAACCGCCATTTTAGATGCTATGGGTAAGCTCAGAAGCGTGTATCCAAATGTGCTGCATTTAGAGCGTACCGGCTTGATGCGCGATAACGGCAAGGTAGAGTTAAGCCGAGACCATATCAAGAAAGGCGAGATGGATATGTTTAGTGATTTCTTTGCGCAAGTGTCCGGTGAATCAATGACAGAGGCGCAGCAACACGCGATGACAACAGCCATCGATGAGCTACATAAAGTGGAGCGCACATCATGAGACCGCTTATTTTAGAGATGTCAGCCTTTGGTCCATTTGCATCGGTTCAAACAACCGATTTTTCAGCGTTAGGCTCTAATCCGCTGTTCTTGATCAATGGCCCGACTGGTGCGGGTAAAACGACTTTGCTTGATGCCATCTGTTTTGCACTCTATGGCAAGACCACAGGCGATGAGCGTGAGGGCAGTCAGATGCGCTGTGACTTAGCGGCTGACAGCGTGTTAACCGAAGTGACTTTCAGCTTTGCGCTTGGTGAGCAGCAATATCGTATTCGCCGGGTCCCAGAGCAGCAGCGAGCGAAGAAAAGTGGTGATGGTTACACGGTGCAAAAACCGGAAGCGCAGCTTTACCACATCGATACTGATGGCACCGAGCATTTGCTGGTGGCCAGCAAGGTGTCGGAAGCGACCGCTGAGATTGAACTGCTCACCGGACTGGATGCGGATCAGTTCCGCCAAGTGATGGTGTTACCTCAGGGCAAGTTCCGTGAACTGCTGATGGCAGATTCAAAAGACAGAGAGAAGATTTTTAGCCAACTGTTTCAAACGCAGATATACCGCCGCATTGAAGACAAATTAAAGTTTCAGGCCTCAGCCATTAAGGCCGAAGTCAGGGACCAGCGTAACAAACGTGATGGCATTTTACATAATATCGTCCTTGATTCTGATGATGCATTAACGAGCGAACTTACAGAGCTGACGCCAACACTGGCTCAAGCGTCGGAGGCTAAAGAGACGGCCAAACTAGCCCTTATCAATGCCAATAAGCTGTTTGAATCGGCTAAGTTACTGGTTAAGGATTTTGATGCTCAAGATAAATTGCAACAGAGTGCAGTATTATTAGCAGAGCAAAAAGACAGTATGGCTCAGCGTCAATCTAAGCTCGATAATGGCCAAAAAGCACTGCAACTTAAGCCAGTGTTAGAGGGATCATTAGCGCGTGAAGTTGAGCGGACTCAAGCGCAAGCTGCTGTTAGCCAGGTTCAATCCACCAAGCTGGCGAGCGAGCAGGCGCTCACTGTAAGTCAAAGCAAGTTTGATACCTTGACTGAGCTGGAGCTTAAATGCCAACAGGCTCAGAACGACGAGCAAAAACTGACACAATTAGTACCACAGCTGCAGGGATTAGAGAGCTTACAAACAGCGCTGAGTCTTGCAACAAATGAACGTGATCAAGCTAAAAATAGCGGGATTAAAGGTAAGGCTACATTGGATGCTTTATTGGCAGATAAGCAAGCAGCAGAGCAACAGGTACCTCAGTTAGAACTGGTTGCGAGTCAGCAAGTTGATGCCCAGCAAGCGTTAACGGCACAAAGCGAATTGATTGAGCGTTACCAGCAGTGGCAGGTGGCGGCTCACCATGCGGGAAACACCGAGCAGGCGTTGCAGCTGGCGGAAGACAAAGGGAAGCAGTGTCGTCTTGATGCCAAAGCTAAAGGGGAGGCTTATGATCAACTTCAGCTGATCTGGCACCGTGGCCAAGCAAGTCTATTGGCGCAAAAACTCAACCCCGGGCAACCCTGTCCAGTGTGTGGCAGCGCTGAGCACCCTAATCCTGCTCAAAGTGAACAGCGATTACCGACAGAAGATGATTTAGAGTCAAGCAGACTGACGAGTGAAACCGCCAAAGATGCACTGAGCCAAGCTATCGCCGATTATAAAGGCTTGAAAGCTCAACTTCAGGAGCAAGTGAAGCTTAGGGATGAATATCAGCAAAAGCTGGGTGAGTGGGTTTCTCATTCACTTGAATCATTGCAAGCTCATCTTCAACAAGTACAGCAGCAAGTTCATCACGCTAATACTGCCGCTCAAGCGTTAATTCAGCTTCGGCAGAAAATACAAAGCGGGCAATTGAAGGAGAGAGAGCTTCAAACTCAACTCGATGCTGAACGAGAGCGTTTTCAAGCGTTGCAAACCCGCGTCGCAACAGTTCAAGGCCAGCAAGAACAAGCGTTAGCTGCAATCCCTGAACAGTACCGTAGTTTGCAAGCGCTCACTGGCGCAATTAACCAAGTAAAGCAACAGTTAGCGACGCTACAACAAACGATAAACCACATCCGTCAGTCCCATACCCAAGCGCTGGAGCAAGATGCGGCTAAAGCGGCGGCATTAACAGCCGCTCAGTCAAGCTTACTTCAAGCACAAGAGCAAGCGGATAAGGCTCAAGCGGAGCTTGACTCACAATTATCAACATCAGGTTTCAGTGACAAGCAAGCGTTAAGCCATGCCTTGTTATCGAGTGATGGGCTGCAGACGTTAACCGATGAGATTGCCAAGTATCAACAGGACTGTATCGCTAATCAAGCGACGCTCACTCTAATAAGCGATAAGTTAGCAGGGCAAGTCAAACCACAGCTGGCAGAGAGCGAGCTGAGTTTAGCGAGTATTCAGACAGAGCAACAACTGGCAGAGCAAAGCTGGCAGCGAGTACAGAGTCGAGTTACTCAACTGACTCAAACTCAGCAACAGCTGAAAGAGGCTGATGCTAACGCTAAGAAGCTAGAAGATGAATATGCCATCATAGGGACATTATCCGAAGTGGCTAATGGTCAAACGGGTAACAAGGTGAGCTTACAGCGCTTTGTGCTTAGTGTACTGCTCGATGATGTGCTGCTTGAGGCCAGTCATCGACTGCAATTGATGAGTAAAGGTCGATATCGCTTAATCCGCAAGGAGGAACGCGCTAAAGGCAATAAAGCTTCTGGGCTTGAGCTTGAAGTTGAAGATGCCTACACCTCAAAAGTACGCCCAGTGGCAACGCTCAGTGGCGGTGAGAGCTTTATGGCTGCACTCTCTATGGCATTGGGTTTATCTGATGTCGTGCAAGCGTATGCGGGCGGTATTAAGCTCGACACCCTATTTATCGACGAAGGCTTTGGCAGTTTAGACCAAGACTCGCTTGATTTAGCGATCCGTACCTTAATGGATCTTCAATCTGCTGGGCGCATGATAGGAGTTATCTCCCATGTGTCGGAAATGAAAGAGCAGATCGGTACTCGAATCGATATCAATAAGAGTGTACTCGGAAGCGAGATCTCAATCGTACTACCGTAGAACATACCGTTACTTTTTATGTCCTGATATAAACGGCTTAGCGTGATTGTTTAAGCCGTTTTTGTGTGATGAAGCAAGCAACGCTACTCTTTTAGCATTGCTGTCTGATATCTTCTGATTTAACGGGTCATAAGCGACGATCGCGCTTTTTAATCTACCCATGTTACTCATTTTATCGGTTAGCAATCTCATTCTGCGTTTTTTCATGCAATAAAATTGCAAATTTGTGCACTGAAAGAGTTCATATAAATCCAATTATTTGGTATAAATTGACATCAGCCTTCAATAATAGGAGGCATTTGGCGTGAATGAAAAAAATAATAATTCAAGGTTGGGATTAGGTTGCAGTCAGGTAAATTTTCTTTTTTAAAATTGTCGATTATTCGTTTCGCAGCTTTGCCTTCTCTGCACCGAAAAATCTTAATTGGTTCCGTGTTGTTGTTTGGTGCATCATTTTTGGTCCCCAAAACTCAACCGTTACTATCGCAACGCATTGCCGTTAAATTGGATATCGAAGCGCTGTCTTCGCAGTCATCCCCTCCACCTGTGGCAAGTGTTCTGCTCGACACTCCTAAGTTTGAAAAAGTGATTGTTAAAGGCGACACACTAAGTGGCTTATTTGAGCAAGGTAGCGTCGATCAGCAAACCATGTATCGCGTATTAGAAGCCGATTTAAACGTACTAGCACTCGATACTTTAATGCCTGGTAACCAGATCCAATTTTGGCTCGATGATGCTGGCGAACTAGAAAAACTCTCGCTCTATTTTAGTGCGGCAAGGCAAGTGACCTATAGCCGTTTTGATGACGGCTCATTTAAAGTCGATGAGATCCACATCGAAGGCATATGGCGTAATCGCAGTGTAGTGGGTGAGATTAATGGCTCATTTTACCTTTCAGCGAAGAAAATGGGCCTAAATGCGGCCGAGATCCAGCGCGTTGAATCGCTATTAAAAGAAAAGCTCAATTTTGCTCGTGACCTTCGCGCCGGAGACAAGTTCTCGGTACTGATGAACGATCAATTTATTGATGGCGTTGCGACCGGTAGCAGTAACATTTTAGGTGTCACAATTGACCGTGGACGCAGTAGCATTAATGCCTATCAGTTTAGTGATGGTAATTTCTATGATGAACAGGGCAGAAGCTTAGCAAGAGCCTTTCAACGTATTCCTCTTCAGCGGAATTACCGTATTAGCTCAAGCTTTAACCCTAATCGTCATCACCCTGTCACTGGCCGCAACTCTCCCCACAACGGCACTGATTTTGCTACCCCTATCGGCACGAAAGTTATAGCACCTGGAGACGGTATAGTTTCTTTGGTAACAGATCATCGTTTTGCAGGTAAATATGTGGTTATTGATCACGGTAATAAATACCGTACGCGCTATTTGCACTTATCAAAAGCGCTAGTCCACAAAGGTCAGCGAGTCTCTCGTGGGCAGGTGATTGCACTATCGGGCAATACTGGGCGGATCACTGGGCCACATTTGCATTATGAATTCCATATCAATGGCCGACCTGTAAACCCAATGAAAGCTAAGATCCCGATGGCAAATCAACTATCCAAGAAACAAATGGGTGCTTTTGAGCAATTAGTTAAAGTGCGAAAAATAATGATGGGCCAAGTCTAAGCGGGTTATCGGCTTAGCTTGTTAGAATAGCCAGTAACGCTCAGCAAAAAACCATCATTAGATGGTTTTTTCGTTTTGATAGTTCAATGATTAGTATTGTTAAGGTGATAACTCATCGCAAACAATCGCGGTGTTATAATGCTTGTTGTCGCTGCTGTTGCTTAATCGCACACAGGCAATCTTTACCTCTTAAAGCAGGGCAACTCTTACAAGGGTTTGCTTTATAGGGACGGTAAAATACATTAGTGCTGTTAAGGCTTAGCTTGTCTATTAACCTGAGTGATGTAAAAGCACCATTATCATTGGCACTATGCAGTTTGGTATAGGCAATCGCAGTTTGTGTTACAGCACTGATGTTGGCTAGCTTCGCTTGGTATTTGAGTGTTTTTAGTTGGTATTTGTTGATTTTGACTGAGCGCTTATCCATGGAAATCTTATGTTTAATGCAATCTATTTCAGTTAAAGACAGATAGAAACTCAGCTTATGCTGCGACTTAGCCAGCTTATATTGGTATTTTTGCTGATAACTGCAGTGCTTCTCGCCCATAACAACTCGCTCTTTAAATCAAGTGCTTGCATTGTAAATGAAAATCGTTATCAATCAAAGAGTTTCGTTAAACTAGCGGTAAGGGTTTTGCTCTGCATCAATTAAGGTCAGTAGCAGCCTCAATTCAAATTCTAATTGATGGTAGTCACCATCCATGTGGCAGCATAGCTGGTAGAAGGCTTTGTTATGATCTTTCTCTTTCAAGTGTGCAAGTTCATGTACCACGACCATTCTAAGTAAACCTTCCGGAACCTTTTTCAAACGAGAGGAAATACGTATCTCATTTTTGGCCTTGATCTTGGCACCTTGCTTACGGGCAACGTAAGAGTGGAGACCCAATGCTTGATGACTAAGCGAGATTTTGTCGTCAAAAATAACTTTGGATAATGGTTGTGACTTGCGCAAATACTGGTTTTTGATGGCGATAGTGTATTCATACAGTGCTTTATCTGTTCTCACAGAGTGTATTTCAGGATGTCTTTTGAGTAAAAAGTCTCCCAATTTACCCTGAGATAATAAAGTTTGTACTTGCTGCTGGATCTCGGCTTGGTAGCCATTTAGGTAGGTTAATGTTTGCATAATGACTATAAGTTTTTAGGGACAGCTGCTTTTAAAGCAGCTTATCTTCATTTTCTGAAGATTAATGTCCCTAGGGGCTGTTGATTTTTCGAGCTTAGTTTTTGTTCGAATTCAATGATTTTAGTACAAGGCTTGAGCGATGATGCTTAATAAATTAAACAAGGCTCGTAACGCACTCTTGTAACAAAAAAA
>NZ_PJBM01000145.1:0-14126 GCF_002836075.1 Shewanella sp. GutDb-MelDb
TAATCGCTATAAAAAACGTATATAAAACTCGCAATACTACTGAATTATGAGTAATTTGCACAATAATTAACCTTTTAATCAAATCTATTAACATTCTATTGAGTAGCTTGATCTAGATCAACTTTTCAGCAGGCCTAATTCCTATCTTTTTTGACATAGCTCAAGTATCATTGCATTGCCTTGCTTTTACTTCATAAAACGCAAGGTTACACATTGACACAGGTAGCTAATTTCCGATAGGTAATCCGCTTTTTTGTGTCATTTTACCGGGTAGAGTCTCGCTCTACTTAATAATAAGTATAAGTAATAAGCAGTGGAAGCAAAATGATGAACCATTCCCAGCCTCAAGGCGCTGATTACAACTACACTATTGTTCGTCAATTTTCCTTAACGACCGTGTTTTGGGGAATTGTTGGAATGTCAGTAGGTGTATTAATCGCAGCCCAGCTAATCTGGCCGCAGCTAAACTTCGATACTCCATGGTTAACGTATAGTCGTCTTAGACCTCTACATACGAATGCCGTGATTTTCGCGTTTGGTACTTCAGCCCTTTTCGCTACATCCTATTATATCGTTCAACGCACCTGTCAAACTCGACTATTTGCACCTAGGTTAGCTGCATTTACGTTCTGGGGTTGGCAAGCCATCATAATATCAGCAGCAATTAGCTTACCTATGGGTTTCACCCAGGGAAAAGAATATGCTGAGCTTGAATGGCCTATTGATATCGCAATTACTATCGTTTGGATTGCATATGCAGTGGTGTTCTTCGGTACCATCGTTAAACGAACAACGTCCCACATTTATGTGGCGAACTGGTTCTTTGGTGCCTTTATTATCACCGTAGCAGTGTTGCACATAGTTAACTCTATGGCTGTGCCGTTATCACTAACCAAGTCGTACTCACTTTATAGTGGCGCTGTCGATGCAATGGTTCAGTGGTGGTATGGACACAACGCGGTTGGTTTCCTACTGACAGCAGGCTTCTTAGGTATGATGTATTACTTCGTCCCTAAACAAGCTGGTCGTCCTGTTTATTCGTACCGTTTATCAATTGTTCACTTCTGGGCACTGATTGCTTTGTACATTTGGGCTGGTCCTCACCACCTGCATTACACTGCTCTACCCGATTGGACTCAATCACTTGGTATGGTAATGTCGCTTATCCTATTCGCTCCTTCTTGGGGTGGTATGATTAACGGTATCATGACGCTATCGGGTGCTTGGCACAAACTTCGTACGGACCCTATTCTTCGTTTCCTTGTTGTTTCATTGTCTTTCTATGGTATGTCTACCTTCGAAGGCCCAATGATGGCGATTAAAACAGTTAACGCATTGTCTCATTACACTGACTGGACAATTGGACATGTTCATTCTGGTGCTTTGGGTTGGGTTGCAATGGTTTCTATCGGTTCTTTGTATCACTTGATACCTGTACTGTATAACCAAGGCCGTATGTACAGCACAAACCTTATTAACGTTCATTTCTGGTTGGCAACAATCGGTACTGTTCTTTATATCGTTTCAATGTGGATCTCTGGTGTAATGCAGGGTCTTATGTGGCGCGCAGTTAACTCTGACGGTACATTGACTTACAGCTTTGTAGAAAGCTTAGAAGCATCTTACCCATTCTACTTTGTTCGTTTCATAGGTGGTGTTTTCTTCCTGACAGGTATGTTCATCATGGCATACAACGTGATCCGTACTGTTAAGGCCCCTAAAGATTCTTTGCCAGCGATTGCTGATGCAAAAGCAGCTTAAGGAGTAGATTCGATGAAATTTAATCATGAGTTAGTTGAGAAAAACATCGGTCTATTAGGGATCTTGACTGTAATCGCAATCAGCTTCGGTAGCTTGGTTGAGATCACTCCCCTACTTTTCCAAAAAGACACGACTGAGCCGCTAGAAGGCCAGATCCCATATACTGCTTTGCAGATAGAGGGTCGTGACATCTACGTACGTGAGGGTTGTTATAACTGTCACAGTCAGATGATCCGTCCACTACGAGCAGAAACAGAACGTTATGGGCATTACTCGGTGGCTGGTGAATCTGTATGGGATCACCCATTCCAGTGGGGTTCTAAGCGTACAGGTCCAGATCTAGCCCGTGTTGGCGGTCGTTACAGTGACCAGTGGCATGAAGTTCATTTAATTGATCCTCGTGCTGTTGTACCTCAGTCGAATATGCCTGGTTTCCCTTGGTTGGCAGAAAACAAGCTTAGCGGCGAGTTGACTGGCAAGAAAATGGATATCCTACGCAACCTTCATCCGACACATGAGCTGTATACAGATGAAGAAATTGCTGCTGCTAAAGACGCAGTGAAAGATAAGACGGAAATGGATGCATTGATCGCTTATCTACAATCACTTGGTCACGCGCTTAAATAAGGAGGCAAGATATGGATTACGGTACATTACGAGGAATTATAACCATAGTTGTGATGGTTACCTTTATCGGTATATTTGCTTGGGCATATAGCTCTCGTCGTAAAGATCAATTTGACGATGCAGCTAACCTAGTTTTCTCTGATGAAGAGAAAACCGAGGTTTCAAAGGACTCAGGAGAGAAAAAGTAATGACTGATTTCTGGAGTATATGGATCATTGTACTCTCGTCTGTGGTCATCATTGGTTGTATCGTTCTACTACGCGCTTGTTCTAAGAACAACACTGGCGTAAAAGAAGGCGAATCAATGGGCCATAGCTTCGACGGTATCGAAGAACTCAATAACCCACTGCCAAAATGGTGGAGTTATATGTTCTACATTACTATCGTGTTTAGTGTTATCTATCTTGCACTTTACCCTGGTCTTGGTAGCTTCAAAGGCCTTTTAGGCTGGACGAGTTCTAACCAAAGTGTACGTACTCTCGCAGAATCTAAGCAGGCGGTTATCGATGCTCAAGAGGAAGGACGTTGGGTACAGTATGACCAAGAAGTAAAGCATGCTGATGAAAAGTTTGGCCCTATTTTTAAGGCCTATGCTGACACGCCATTAGAAGAGTTAGTTAAGAATAAGGAAGCGCTAAAAGTTGGCGGTCGTTTGTTCTTGCAAAACTGTTCAATGTGCCATGGTAGTGACGCTCGTGGTAGCAAAGGCTTCCCTAACCTCACCGATGGTGCTTGGTTATATGGCGGTGAGCTAGCAACGATTAAGACAACCATTATGAATGGTCGTCACGGTATGATGCCGCCTAAAGGTGGTTTACCAATCGAAGATAGTGAGTTACCTGGTCTTGCTGAATATGTTGTTAAGTTGTCTGGCCGTGAACATGACGCAGCACTTGCTGCTCAAGGTCAAGGTTCTTTCATGAAAGGCTGTTTTGCCTGCCATGGTATGGACGGCACAGGTAACAAATTCATGGGCGCACCTAACCTAACGGATAATGCGTGGCTGTACGGCGGAAGCCGTGGTGCTATTCAACAGTCAGTTAAGAATGGTCGTAGCGGCGTCATGCCAGCATGGAAAGATGTATTAGGTGAAGAAAAAGTTCACGTAATCTCAGCATACGTTTATAGCTTGTCAAACAAGTAGTTACACTTAAGTAACATTAAACGTAATATTAGGCCTCGTCACAAACGAGGCCTTTTTTTTAAGTGCTAAATCACACTTTTAACGGTAAAATGGCGGTTCTTAAAAACGTCGTCTCAGCAAATAATAGGTGTTAAAAAATGTCTACTCCTCAGCCTTGGTATAAACAGTTCTGGCCCTGGTTTCTTATCGTACTTCCGCTTTGTGCCGTCGTTGCAAGTTTCAACTTATTATATCTAGCAATTGATAATAAAGACTCCCTTGTTTCTGAGGATTATTATAAAGAAGGTAAAGCCATTAATATGGACCTTCGAAAAATCAAACATGCAAAACAGTTGGGCATGAATTATCTGCTCGAGTTTGATGATAAGTATGTCGAGCTTTCTCAGCAAGGTGGAGAGCAATACCAAGCTGCTCTTAGTGTTGGCTTTTTCCATCCTACAATGGCAGAGCGTGATTTTAATCAGATAGTCACAGCAGACGCGAATGGCGTATATCGCATTGAAATCCATCAAGCGATGTCAGGACCTTGGGAAGTTCGCATTGAAGGATTTGATCAAACATGGCGGATCCAGCAGCGCGTCACGCTAGTTGATGATAAGCAGTACTGGCTAAACTAATTTGAACCTTTTTGATCGCAACCTAAACGTATGAACCCAAATCTATGAGTCAAATCAGTTGTTACCATTGTAGTGAACCTGTATTAACCGGTAGCCAGTTCACTACACGTATACAAAATGAAGATAAAGCGATGTGCTGCCCTGGCTGCCAGGCTGTATCGCAAGCGATTATCGATGCGGGTTTATCGAATTACTATAAGTTTAGAACCGAGCCAGGTAACAAACAAACGGCTTTGGTGCCAGAAGAACTTAACAGCGTCAGTGCCTATGACCTGCCAGAGGTACAGCAAGATTTTATTCATCAACGCGATGATCTAAATGAGATATCGTTAACCATTGACGGAATAACCTGCGCTGCATGTGCTTGGCTCATTGAACACCAAGTCAAAAAACTTAACGGTATTGCGAGCATTCAAGTTAACTCAACAACACAACGCGCATTGATATCTTGGTATGCCGAGCAGGTAAAACTTAGCGAAATCCTCAATAAAATCGGTGCTATAGGTTACCAAGCCGCGCCGTTTCAGATTGACGAGCAAGAAACCAAAAGCAAGAAAGAAAGTCGCAAATTTTTATTGCGCTTAGGTCTTGCGGGTTTTGCGACCATGCAGGTGATGATGTTCGCCCTGGCCCTGTATTCTGGTTACTTTACCGAACTCGATATAGAGTTTAGAGATTACTTCCGTTGGGTCAGCATGCTCTTTGCTGCCCCTGTTGTTTTCTATTCTGCTCAACCTTTCTATTTTAGTGCCATTCGTTCCATTTTAATGGGCCGGTTAAATATGGACGTCTCTGTCAGTATCGCAATTTGTGGTGCCTACATAGCCAGTTGCATAGAGACTATTAACGGGACTGGAGAAGTGTATTTTGAGTCCGTCTCTATGTTTACCTTCTTCTTACTGCTTGGACGTTATTTTGAGCAAAATGCTCGCCAAAAGGCGTCCGTGAGCTCCAGTAATCTACATAAACTGGTGCCGCTGACTGCTTTTCTTAAATCAGACAATACGATTGAAGAAGTCCCCGCTAAGCGTCTTGTTATTGGAAATTTGATTTTAATTAAGCCTGGCGATGTTATTGCCGCTGACGGTATTATTATTGAGGGCTGTTCGTCGGTTAATGAAGCCATGTTAACCGGTGAGCAGATGCCATTGGCTAAGTCTGTCGATGCTCAAGTCTTTGCCGGCACCATTAACATTGAGCAACCCATAACGGTAAGAGTGACGGCATTAGGACAAGATCAGCTAGTTGCAGAAATCATCAGGTTGCAAGAAATTGCTTCAAACAGTAAACCTAAAATTGCGCTGTATGCCGATAGGTTTTCAAATTATTTTACTGCAGCCGTTTTGTTAATTGCGACTGGGACATATATCTTTTGGTCGTTTTATTCACCAGAAGATGCATTTTGGGTGACTTTATCAGTGTTGGTTGCTACCTGCCCTTGTGCGTTAGCGCTGGCAACGCCTACAGCGGTCACATGTGGCACAGCAATACTGACAAAGCTGGGGATAATTACTCGTAAAGCGGGTGTATTTGAAAAGCTGCCTAAGCTTAACCATATTGTTTTCGATAAAACAGGCACGCTGACACTAGGCTCATTGTCTATTACTGATATAGAACTGGTGGAAAGTGCCACTAATGCTATGACGAAAGAGTATGTTCTTGAGTATGCGGCAGCACTTGAGGCAAGCTCGCTTCACCCTATTGCCCATGCATTTCAAGGCCACTTTAACCCAGCAATCAGCGTAGCCAACAAGCAAAACTTTGTCGGCAATGGCCTTCAAGGTGATATCAACGGCCAAAAGGTGAAAATTGGTAGCCAATCATTTGTTAACGGCACTCATCACCTTGAGTCTGACATCATTGTTTGGCTGAGTCTCGAGGGCGTTGTGCGGGCTAAATTCACTTTAGCAGATGAAATTAGGCCCGATACAGCCAATGCGGTGCAGTTGTTGAAGAAATTGGGGTGTAACATCAGTATTGCCAGTGGTGATAACTCTGGTGAAGTTGAAAACCTAGCCAAACGACTTGGTATTGAAGATGTTCACAAAGGTTTATCTCCTGAAGACAAATTAACGTTAGTCAGAGAACTACAACAACACTCCCAAGTCGCTATGTTTGGCGATGGCATTAATGACGCCCCAGTGCTTGCAGGAGCTAACCTTTCGGTAGCGATGGGCAGCGGCGCCGCCATCAGTAAAAACAGTGCAGATATTATTTTGTTGGGCGATAACCTATCGCGTTTCTCTGACGCCGTAAAAGTCGCTAAATTTACCGGACGGGTCATCAAACAGAATTTGTTCTGGGCGCTGGGTTACAACCTGTTTATAATCCCTTTAGCTGTTAGCGGCCATGTTGCGCCCTATATTGCAGCTATTGGCATGTCCGCCAGTTCACTTATAGTCGTTAGCAATAGCTTAAGACTACTCAAGGTACGTGTATGAGCATTATTTATGTCCTGATCCCCATCGCTATGTTATTTGTTCTTGTCGCTGTAGGTGTCTTTTTTTGGGCGGTTAAATCGGATCAATTCGATGATCTTGATAAACAAAGTATATCTATTTTGTTTGAAGACGACAGTCATGAACAAAAAGCTAAGACAGAGATAGATACCGCCACATCAACGGTTGAGCCGAACGCCACAGGGAAAAATAAAGACGGTGAATGATTACAGCGTATTCGGTGCCTTTCTCGTCGGCATAATGGGCGCCGGACACTGTATTGGGATGTGCGGTGGTTTGGTCGGTGCTTTATCCGCGAATTTACCTCAAAACGATGGCAGTAACCGATTAGTCAATCAACTGGGTTACCTGTTTAGCTATAACAGCGGACGGATCATCAGTTATACCATGGCTGGAGCGCTCGTGGGGGCCAGCACTAATGCGTTAGGGTTATTGTTTGACGTTGACCTATACTTATTAGTGCTGCGGATTTTAGCGGGCCTTATGATGGTGATCACTGGCCTTTACATTGCGCAAATATGGTCGGGTATTGTACAACTAGAGCGTGCTGGTAAATGGCTTTGGAAGTTAATATCGCCCATCGCAAATCGCTTTATCCCGATTAAAAATAAACGACAAGCCTTTATCGCTGGCGGGTTATGGGGTTGGTTACCTTGTGGTTTAGTCTATAGCATGCTGACTTGGGCTGTGGCGGCTGGGAATGCTGTTGATGGCGCTATGGTGATGGCCGCTTTCGGTTTAGGCACCCTTCCCGCTTTATTAAGTGCGGGGGTTGCAGCGAGTACTTTTAGTCGTTGGGTGCAAAAAGCGTCAGTCCGCAAAGTCAGTGGCTTAGTGTTAATCGCCTTCGGAATACAGACGCTATATATTGCAATTGGGCAGCTAAACTAGCCCCATTTATTAAATTAGTTTAACATAGTGTGTGAACACAAAACTGAGATAGATAATGAGCGTAGATAATAATAATAAACATCGTCGTCAAATGGCATCAGGCTGTGCGATTCATTGTCATGACTGCAGCATGGGTACTCTGTGTATTCCGTTTACTCTAAATACTACCGAATTAGATCAATTAGACGAAATCATCGAGCGTAAAAAGCCTATCCAAAAAGGTGAAGCTATTTTTAAGTCTGGTGACCCTCTTAAGTCTCTTTTTGCCATTCGTTCTGGCACCATAAAAAGTTACACCATTACTGAGCAAGGTGATGAACAGATCACAGGGTTTCATCTCGCGGGTGACGTGATAGGATTTGACGGAATTCATTCTCAATTCCATCAAAGCTTTGCACAAGCACTTGAAACCTCAATGGTGTGTGAGATCCCTTATACAACATTGGATGAGCTCATCGGCAAAATGCCTAAACTCAGACAGCAAGTTATGCGTCTAATGAGTAATGAGATCCAAACCGATCAAGAGATGATTCTGCTACTGAGTAAGAAAAATGCCGAAGAAAGATTAGCCGCATTTATCAGTAATCTTGCTAAACGTTTTGGTAGCCGTGGTTTTTCACCAAGAGAGTTTCGTTTAACCATGACTCGTGGTGATATCGGTAATTATTTGGGCTTGACCGTAGAAACGATTAGCCGACTTTTGGGTCGTTTTCAGAAAGCTGATCTTATTGAAGTAAAAGGTAAATACATTACCATTCTCGATATTGATGCGTTAAGTGAGCTATCAGGCAACAGTAATATTGCCCGTTAAACGTTATCGACTATTCTGTTGATCTATAACAATACAAAGCCATCTTTATGGTGCAAGATGGTAATACGATATTAGATAAGGATAAAGTTATGATGGATTATCAAAAACTCCTTGTAGTGGTTGATCCAACCACCGATAAACAAGCCGCATTAGCCAGAGCCATTGAACTAGCATCGGCTAATAATGCCAGTATTACCGTCTTTTTATCTATCTTCGATTTCTCTTATGAGATGACATCTATTTTGTCAGGGCAAGAACGAGAAGCGATGCGCGAAGGCGTAGTGGCACAACGTAAGGCGTGGTTAGATGATATTGTTGGTCAGTTTAAAACTGGAAATATCAACATTGAATCTAAAGTCGTTTGGCACAACCGTCCTTTCGAAAGCATCATTAACCACGTTATTCAGGGCCAATATGATGTCATCGTTAAAGGTACTCATGAGCACGATAAGCTAAAGTCAGTTATCTTTACCCCAACTGATTGGCATCTGTTAAGAAAAGCTCCTGTCCCTGTTTTATTAGTCAAAGAACATGATTGGCCTGTTGCCGGTAAAATCCTCTGCGCCATTAACGTGAGTTCTGAAGACGAAACCAACCAGTCATTAAATGTTAAAATAATCGAACATGCACAAAAGCTCGCAAAGCAGTTTGATGCCCAGATCCACCTCGTAAACGGCTATCCAGGCACACCGGTTAATCTGGCGATTGAGTTACCAGACTTTGACTCTCACTCCTACAGTGAAACCATTCGCAGACAACATGAAGAACGTATTACCTATCTTGCCCAAGCCTATGATATTTCGCCTGATTTTTGTCATGTAAGAGAAGGTTTACCGGAAGATGTGATCCCAGATCTCGCGCAAAAGCTTGATGCAGAATTAGTCATTCTGGGCACCATAGGCAGAACCGGACTTTCGGCTGCGCTCATTGGTAATACCGCAGAACATGTCATCGACAGTATTAACTGTGATTTACTTGCGGTGAAGCCTGACGGATATAAATCACCTCTTGAAGAAGCTTAACGCTTAACGGGCTTTACCCGAAGTGCTTTAGCTGGAATAATACGCGCCCTGAACATTTGTGTACTAGGCGCGTTTTTTTATGTCCGAAGAATTATCACCAGAACAGATCTCTCGTCGCAGCAAACTACAGAAACGCTTGCGCTCTGAAGTTGGCAAAGCCATTGGCGACTACAACATGATTGAAGAAGGCGATCGTGTTATGTGCTGTTTATCTGGGGGCAAAGATAGCTATGCCATGTTAGATATTCTGCTCAACCTTCAGCAACGAGCGCCGATCAAGTTTGAAATAGTGGCGGTCAACCTTGACCAAAAGCAGCCCGGTTTTCCTGAAGAGATCTTACCCACGTACCTAGACACCCTTGGCGTGGCATATCATATCTTAGAAAAAGACACCTACTCTATCGTCATGGATAAAATTCCAGAAGGTAAAACCACTTGCTCATTATGCTCACGTTTGCGCCGTGGCACGCTTTATGGTTTTGCGCAAAAGATTGGTGCGACTAAAATTGCACTGGGTCATCATCGAGATGACATTATTGAAACCATGTTCCTAAACATGTTTTTTGCGGGCAGAATGAAAGCGATGCCACCCAAGCTTTTATCTGATGACGGTGCCAATATGGTTATTCGTCCACTGGCTTATAGCAAAGAGAAAGACATTGCTGAATATGCTGAGCTGAAAAAGTTTCCCATCATCCCCTGTAACCTTTGTGGCTCGCAAGAGAATTTGAAACGTGCAGCGGTCAAAGATATGCTGGTTCAATGGGACAGAGACTTCCCTGGCCGTATAGAAACCATATTCACCGCGATGCAAAATACAGCGCCTTCTCAAGGTGTCGACAGAGCTAAGTTTGATTTTCTAGCGCTAGAGCGTAATGCAGATGCGCCTTTGAAGGGCGATGTTGCTGAATCTGACCTACCTGCCTTTGATTTTGTTGATATCACCAATAATGGCCATATTGATTTAGATAAAGCGGCGCGTATTGATGTCGTTAGCACTTATAGTCCGAATAGCTAAGTTAAGCGTTAATCGATATGAATAAAGCCCTCTTTAGAGGGCTTTATTCGATCAGCTTAGAGGCTATTTGGCTGTCCATGGGCTAATGACTTTAGGCGCCTGACTAAACTCGATTGAGTTAAGTCTTTCAATCACTTCTTTATCCAAACGGTAAGTTCCACTAACAGGTATTTTCTTCCCATCGAGCGTTATCACAACATCGGCATCAAACTCTAAATTAAGTCCGGCTATTTCAGATGCAAAATAACGCATAGGAAACCCTTGCATCATACTTAACAGGGTATTCATTTCTGTTTGGATCTGCAGTAACTCTGCACCGTCATATGCTTGTTTTGTATTCTTTGATCTCACCTGCATCGCAATTGCGCAAGACTTCGCATCGCCATCAACATTAAGGTTAATCAGTGCTCTGTCTGATTTTAACTGTGCGTCATAAGGCAAAAATATTCTTTGGTCTTTGGTGAACGTTAATGGAAATGACTCTTTTTCAGTCGAAATTGTTCCATCAATAAGCTTGCAACCATTGGCTTTTGATACTGAAAAAGCCACTTCAACCAGTTGATAATTACCTTTATTGACTTGCTTAAGTCGCTGATAAAAACTTTGGTACTCTAACGATATAGGTTCAGCATTTACCGTTGCGCAACTAAACATAACTAAGCTAAACAGCAGGGATTTTTTCATTTTTTTCCACTAAATAGGGTTGATTTTGACGTAACATTTCAAGTAACTCATCGATATAAGCTTCTTGTCTTTCTGAATAATTCACCAGGCCATAAACAAGTTTATCAGCACTGGGCTCTTGGTTCTCCGCTCTCATATCTGCTCTAATTGACCTAAACAAGGCATAAGCAGCATTGGAGTTAAGATTGCGCATATAGGAGGCTATAGAGTCCTCAACTGTTTTAAAAACAGCGACTTCATGTGATAGCCCATTAGTGCGAGATTGTGGTACTAATCCACAGCCCTTTCTAAAGCACCATTGGCCGAAAAAGTTAAGCCCTTCTCTCGCGAAACGAGAACTGCCCCAACCCGTCTCATTGGCGGCTTGTATCAACACCATATGTACAGGGACAACATCGACTCTGACGAGCAGTTTGTTAATGGTGTTAGTATTAATTCGTCTCGAAGTATACTGGTATTTTTCTGCAATCTGTTGCAAACGGAACTCATCTGCATCAGTGAGTTGTTTGTCATTTTCAAGCTGGGTATTAATACCAATCAAAAACTGACGCTCATCTTCAATAATGGCATTCTGATGTTTAACAGATGGGCGCAGAAAATCAAAAAATGCACGTTTCTTTGCTTTTACATCTTTAATGTCGCTAAATCTAGGGACTTTGCTAACCAGTTCATTATTTCTTATGGCTTTACCTAATGGTTGCCCTTCATGAGTAAGCGAAGGGATTAGTGTTAGCCTAATAAGTAAGAAACCACCAATAACAACACCAAAAGCGATGGTAAACAAACCAACTTTACCTGTCTTCACTGCACATCCTTATAATATACAAAATATGTCTTTGCTTAACCTGTGATTTTTGTATTATATGCCAGCTAGATCAAGATTACATCGCGAAAGATTCCGATTAAATCGTTATACTTATTGCGACCAATAAAACATCTGGGTATTCAGGAAGGAGACCCCCCATGGAAAACAATGCACTTAATCAATATCAGCAAGTCGTCGCCATTGGTGGCGGACATGGCCTAGGACGCGTACTCTCAGCATTGTCATTTCTTGGCCCTAAACTGACAGGGATCGTAGCCACAACTGATAATGGTGGTTCTACCGGTCGTCTAAGAGCCGAAAAAGACTGTATTGCTTGGGGCGATCTACGTAATTGCCTTACACAGCTATCTAAAAAACCTTCAATTGGTTCACTCATGTTTGAGTACCGCTTTAAGGGTGAAAGTGAACTCAATGGCCACAATTTAGGTAATTTAATGCTCACCGCATTAGATGAGCTATGCGTTAGGCCGTTGGAAGCGATTAATTTAGTGCGTCAATTTTTAAATATCACAACTCGTCTAATCCCGATGTCTGAAGAACCAACACACCTTGTCGCCATCGAAGCGAGCGGCAGAAGTGTTTTTGGTGAAATGAACGTCGACAAAATGACCGATACTCCCATAGCATTGTCACTTGACCCGTTAGTACAAGCAACGTGTGAAGCCTGCGATGCAATACGTGATGCAGATTTAATCATACTCGGCCCCGGCAGTTTTTTAACCAGTATCATGCCTCCGCTGCTGTTGCCTAAAATAGCAAAAGCGCTAGCCAAATCTTCGGCGGAAGTGATTTTAATTGATAATCTAACCGATGAACCGTCACCGATAGCAAATTGTGGACTCACGCAAAAGCTAGATTGGTGTCATCAAGTGCTTGGCCTTAAAATCATTGATAAGGTACTTAGCCATGCTGAAACCGCTTATCGAGAGGGTAACACCAGCTACTATCCCTTAAGAAGTTCACATCATATTGGGCTACATGATAAGCGTGCGTTGGCAAATGCGCTCGCAGAAATGTTGCCAGATAAACTCAATGTTGTTTAAACATTAGCAACAAAAAAAGGACCTAAGAAGGTCCTTTTTAAGTGTAATATCCGTTTATAGAACCGCGGCAATCGCCTTACATATAATCGGCATATTCGTTTTAGTCATGCCGGCAACGCTGATACGTCCAGAACCTACAATATAAACGCCAAACTCATCTTTTAGACGCTTTACCTGCGCTTTATCCAAGCCTGAAAAACTAAACATGCCATTTTGGCTAGAGATAAATTCAAAGTCTTGAGTCACACCACTTTCTTTCAATGATGCGACGAATAAAGTCCGCATTTCGGCGATGCGCTCTCGCATACCTTGTAGTTCATCATGCCAAAGTTGCTTTAACGACTCATCTTCTAAAATAGTACTAACGATCAATGCGCCATGCGCTGGAGGGTTAGAGTATGAAGCACGAATGGTGCTCTTTATCTGGCTAAAAGCATTTACCACTTCGGTATCGTTTGCGGCTACGACTGTTACAGCACCAATACGTTCGTTATACAGACCAAAGTTCTTCGAGAAAGAGTTGGCAATAATAAGCTCGGGGACAGTGTCAGCAACAATACGTAGTCCTGTAGCATCCTCTTCAACGCCAGTGCCAAAACCTTGATAAGCGAAATCAAATAACGGCACTAATGACTTACTCACGCATAGCTGTGCTACCGCGAGCCATTGGGCCTCATTTAAATCGATTCCTGTCGGGTTATGACAACAACCATGGAGTAAAACAAGATCGCCCTCTTTTGCGCCACTCAAATCAGCTAACATGGCATCAAAATCTAGACTGTGCGTCTCGGCTTTATAATAGCCGTAAGATTGCGTCTTCAAGCCTGCAGATTGAAAAATATTTTGATGGTTTGCCCAGGTAGGATTACTGACCCAAATGGTGTCAGCTTTCGTATGTCGAACTAAAAACTCCGCTGCGACTCGAAGTGAGCCAGTACCGCCAGGAGCTTGTGCGGTTAACGCTCGGCCGTTATTAACAACGGTATGATCATTGCCAAACAATAGCGTTTGTACTGCACCGTTATACGCCTGTACGCCTTCCATCCCTAAATAGCTTTTAGTCTTCTCTGTTGCCAGTAACTTTTCTTCTGCTAATTTAACGGCTTTAAGAATAGGGGTTTTTCCAGATTCATCTTTATAGATCCCAACGCCTAAATTGACTTTATCCTCTCGGGGATCTGCTTTGAAGGCATCGGTAAGGCCTAGGATTGGATCGGCTGGGG
>NZ_PJBM01000146.1:0-14114 GCF_002836075.1 Shewanella sp. GutDb-MelDb
AGATGCCGTACTTGAATTACTTGATTCAACACAAACGCAGCAGATGATCCATGGCCACACTCACCGCCCTGCTATCCACTCACTCACGAATGGCAAACGTCGTATCGTCGTCGGTGATTGGTATGAGCAAGGTAGCATGTTGTGTGTTAGCCAAGACAATATCGAACTTATCGAGCTTCCTTTCGGCAAGTAGGGTTACTTGCCGGTTCATTATTTAAGCGCCTACAGCCATAACTGGTGCGCCGCTATGAAACTTAAAGTCTTCATCCGCTGACGATATAAGTTCCGCTTCAACCGTCGCAAAATGCGCAACTCTATCACCTATATCAGTCGTAGAAATAGCCTGAGCCAACTTTAAATAGTCCTGATAATGGCGCGCTTCTGAACGCAGTAAGGAGATATAGAATTTTTTAAGCTCATCATCTAAATAAGGTGCCAACTTTGCAAAACGTTCACACGAGCGGGCTTCAATGAATGCACCTACAATCAGCTTATCTATCAAGGTTGCAGGTTCGTGTGTTCTCACCTGCTTCATCATGCCTTTGGCATAGCGACCAGCTCTAACATTCTGATAGTCAATTTTGCGGCTATGCATAATCTCCAATACCTGCTCAAAGTGGTGAAATTCCTCTTTAATAAGGCGCACCATCTTCTGGATGAGATCGTCACTATGGGCAAAGTCTTTGCGGGCAACCAACTCCCCTAGTAATTCATTCTTTTTGCTCTCTTTAGACAAAAAGGCGCCAGTATCACGATCTTTGATGTAAACAAAATCTTCATAAGGCTTGGCCCAGTTCAATAATACCTGTCCACTTTGCTTATCGATGGCGTATTTACGGATCAAAAACATCGCTGTCTGCGCGGCTTTTAACTCACAGTTACAATGATCAATTAACAAGCCTTTCAGTTGCTCTGGCTTTTTCGCCTCTTCAATCCAACTATCTGGTGTTTCGCATTTTAAAAATGAGTAAATAGGTGCAAGTAACTGCTGCATGCTAAGGCTCTTTGCTCTGTTCGTTAGGCTGACTATTTTATCAGTTATTCTCTGCACAATCCTAGCTTAACACCTATGCTTAAAATGATTGGCTTGACTCTTGGTTAGTTTTGTTCAATAAATAGCCTTAGAGCTGTAAAAAGTTCGTCTGCAGTTTGGCGAGCCAATTTAATCTAAAAGTTAAATGCTAAACAAGGATAACTATAATGATATTGAATCACTTAATGGGGCTTTACACTCATCCAAAAGAAGAGTGGCAAACAATAGAAAAAAATCACGAAGCACTTAGAAGCAGTCTGAGTCACATATTAATCGTTGCACTCATTCCCGCTATTTGTACTTATTTCGCGACTTCAAAAATTGGTTGGGATCTTGGTGTTGGAGAGCGTCAGTTTTTAACATCGGATAGCGCACTCATCATGTCTACAGGTATGTACTTTGGTCTCATCGCTGGCGTATTCGCACTCGCATATCTGGCTTTTTGGATGGCCAAAACCTTTGATGCCGAACCCAGTTATACCCAAGCATTAGAACTTGCCGCCTATACTGCCACCCCGTTATTCATGGTAGGTTTAGCCACCTTATATCCAACACTCTGGTTCATTATGATCGTTGGACTCGCCGGCTTAGCTTACTCGGTTTACCTGCTTTACACCGGCGTTCCCATTATAATGAATATTCCCGAAGAGAAAGGCTTTATCTATGCAAGCTCAGTGGTGACTGCAGGATTAGTGCTTTTAGTCGGATTGATGGCCTCTAGCGTGATCTTATGGAGTGTGGGTTTCGGTCCAATGTATCAATAGTGCTCACGATATTATGAGACAGTCTTCTTTCTAGAAGATACAAAAAAGCCGACATAATGTCGGCTTTTTTAATCATTCAGCAAATAGGCTGAATATGACTTAAGCAAAAGTATCGCGTAAGGGGACCGTCAAATTAAAGACAAGCTTATCTTTAGCTGAATCTTTACTGTCGGCGCAGAAATAGCCTTCACGCTCAAACTGGTAAGCTTTTTCAGGTGCAGCATCAACTAAGCCAGCTTCAACCAAGCCTTGCTTAACTGTTAATGATTGTGGGTTTAGCACTTCATCAACTGACTCTGCAGCAGCAGGATTCGTGTCGATAAATAAACGCTCATATAAGCGGAACTCAGCAGGCTTGGCAGTCGACGCCTCAACCCAATGAATCACCCCTTTTACCTTACGACCGTCACTTGGGTTTTTGCCCAATGTTTCATCATCATAAGTACAGTAAATAGTGGTGATATTACCGTCAGCATCTTTATCACAACGCTCAGCTTTAATCACATAAGCATTACGTAAACGAACTTCTTTACCCTGTACTAAACGCTTGAACTTCTTGTTAGCTTCTTCACGGAAATCATCCGCGTCGATGAAAAGCTCTCGACCAAATGACAATGGACGTTTACCCATATCTTCATTGCTCGGGTGTATTGGTGCTTGAACAATCTCAATTTGGTTTTCAGGGTAGTTTTCAATCACCAATTTAACAGGATTGATAACAGCCATTGCCCGTGGAGCAAACTCATTAAGCTCTTCACGAATACAAGCGTCCAACATTGCGACTTCAATCATGTTCTCTTGCTTGGTCACACCAATGCGCTTACAGAATTCACGAATTGAAGCTGCTGTGTAACCTCTGCGTCTAAAGCCTGCAATGGTTGGCATACGAGCATCATCCCAACCAGAGACAAGATTACGTACCACAAGGTCATTGAGCTTTCGCTTAGACATCAATGTGTACTCAAGGTTTAATCTTGAGAACTCATACTGACGCGTGCGGTTTGGTGCTTGGAAATCATCAAGATGATCCAATACCCAATCATACAATCTGCGATTGTCTTGGAATTCAAGCGTACAAAGCGAGTGAGTAATATTTTCAATCGCATCCGAAATACAATGGGTAAAGTCATACATAGGGTATATGCACCACTTGTCGCCAGTCTGGTGATGATGAGCAAAACGAACACGATAAATAATGGGATCGCGCATACACATAAACGGCGACGCCATATCAATCTTGGCTCTTAGTGCACACTCACCCTCTTTGAATTCGCCGTTACGCATTTTCTCAAATAGCGCTAAGTTCTCTTCAGGTGTTGCATCACGGTAGGGGCTATTCTTACCCGGCTCTTTCAATGTGCCACGGTATTCACGGGTTTGTTCTGCATTTAAAAAACAAACAAAAGCCAAGCCTTTAGTGATCAACTCAACAGCGTATTGATGCAACTGTTCAAAGTAATTTGAAGAATAACGAATATCGCCATCCCACTGGAAACCAAGCCACTGCACATCGGCCTGAATAGAGTTCACATAATCAATGTCCTCTTTTTCAGGGTTGGTATCGTCAAAACGTAAGTTACATTGACCTTTATAGTCTTGTGCAATACCAAAGTTTAGGCAGATAGACTTTGCGTGGCCGATATGAAGAAAACCATTAGGCTCTGGCGGAAAGCGTGTATGCACACTGGTGTGCTTACCGCTGGCAAGATCTTCATCTATGATGTTACGTATGAAGTTACTAGGACGTACTTCAGTGTCCACATGACTCATGGAATTCCTCTTTGCGAACGATGATTAATGACGAAAAAGCATAATCCTATAGATCCATATTAGGGTCAACGGTTCACGCTTAAAAACACGACTAATGGTTACAGCATAGCCATTTACAGAGCAAAAAGCAGCGAATCATCGCTGCTTTTGTTTATACATATCGAGTATACGCTAATCGCGCTATTCGGTAATCACTTTAATACCAGGAATAATCATTTGTGTTTTTCTGCCTTTCTTCTTTAGCCACACATAAAATACCACTAGTGCGATAACGAAAAAGCCAATCCACAAACTCGATTGCAATGGATGCTGAGCAAACGTAGCTCCTTGATAAAACACGGTAGCGGTACCGTAGGCTAAAGCAAACGTCCAAACTCCAGCAAATGCCGCCCATCGTCCACCAAACTCATTAACTAAGGCGCCCATAGCAGCAACACAAGGTGTATATAGAAGAATGAACAGTAAGTATGCAAATGCTGCTGTAATTCCTGAGAAACCGGCTTGTAGTGCACTAAAGGTAGAGCTATCAACTTCTAATTCTTCTGAAGCTGATTCTAATGAAGATACGTCGCCAACTGAAATAGACAGCGGATCGTCAAGTGCAATGCCAAATAAGTTTTCAGGAATCGTCGTTAACGCTGCAGCAAATGTTTCAGACAGTGGAGCAAGCTCTTCGTCGCCTGCACTGCCATCTGAATAAAGACTATTCAAGGTGCCTACAACGGCTTCCTTAGCAAAAATACCGGTGATAATACCCACTGTTGCTGGCCAATTTTTTTGTTCTACGCCCATTGGCGCGAAGAACGGCGTCACTTGCTGACTGGCTACACTCAGTATTGATTCAGAACTATCTTCGTGACCAAATGTACCGTCAATACCAATGGCATTAACAAAGTTAAGTAGGGTTACAACGATAACAATCGTCTTACCTGCCCCCTTGATAAAGCTTTTGGTACGCTTACCCGTTCGAGTCATTACCGTTTTAAACTTAGGTTTTTCATAACTCGGCAACTCCATGACTACCGCACTGCTAGTGCCAGGTAATAAGGTTGAGCGTAATAGTAAACCCGTACCAATCGCGGCAAAAACACCTATCAGATAAAGCAAGAACACTAAGTTCTGTCCAGACTCTGGGAAGAACGCTGCTGCAAACAATGCATATACAGGAAGACGTGCACCACAAGACATAAACGGAGCCATCATGCCCGTTACAATACGTTCGCGTTCGCTGCCAAGTGTACGTGTTGCCATAATGGCTGGTACAGAACAACCAAAGCCCACAATCATAGGCACGAATGCACGACCCGGTAGACCAATGCGACGCATTAACCCATCAACAACAAAGGCGGCGCGAGCCATATAACCTGAGCCTTCTAGCACTGAAAGTACTAAAAAGAGTGCTGCTATCACCGGGATAAATGTCGCGACCGTTTGAATGCCTTGACCAATACCACCAGCAACAATCGTCACCAGCCAAGTTGGCGAGCCAAAACTGCTCATCAATGCGCCCAGATGATCAACAAAAATAGCGCCTGCTGTCATGTCAAAAAAGTCGATAAACGCGCTACCAACATTGATACTAAACATAAACATTAAATACATCACAAACAGGAATACTGGGATCCCTGCGATTGGATGAAGTACGACCTTATCGAGCTTGTCAGTTAATGTTTCTGCGTTGTCACTTTTCACCGAACCAGTAAAGACCTGTTCGACAAAGTTAAAGCGAGTGGTCGCCACCATAATCTCAATATCTTTACCTTGATGAGATAATGCTTGAGAGTATTGCTCTACTTCACTGGCCATCTGGCTATTCTTACATTTACCACACCCTATGCTATTGGCAAGCATCGCTAACGCGCGGCCTCGGCTCAACATTTCATCTTGTGCAAGTAAGTTAGTCACGGCTGATTCAATTTCTGTATCGTAGTCAAGCACCAAAGGCGCTTCAGAGACCTTGCCATCCAGCAAAGCAACAAACTGTTGCTTCACCTTATCAATATCTTGTTCATCACGAGAGCAGACAGCAACAACAGGGCAGCCTAACTCTTTACTCATTTGCGCAACATCAATATGAATACCGCGGCTAACTGCAGCATCTATTTTGTTTAACACAACAACTAAAGGAATACCAAGTTCACGCAGTTGAACAGTCAGATATAAATGACGTTCAATATTCGTTGCATCAACAAGGTTAATAATGCCGTCTATTGGTTGTTCAGCTAAATATTGCTGCGCGATTTGCTCATCTAGTGAACAATCACAACTATTCCCCGCAGGCAGTAGATCATAAATGCCTGGTAGGTCGGTTAGAAAAACATCGGTATCTTGTAGAGCGAATTGACCGGTTTTCTTCTCGACCGTGACACCTGACCAGTTACCAACTTGCTGGTTAGAGCCTGTAAGCGCATTAAAAAGAGTCGACTTACCCGCGTTAGGGTTACCAACAGTGACGCAGTTAAATTGCTTATCCATTCGATTTTTCAACCTCAATAATATCTGCTAAATCACGACGCATACATAATTTACTGCCTCGGATATCTAATTCTACGCCAGAGCCCATAGGTGCTCTGCGGATCAAAGAAAATCGAGTATTTGGAGTAATCCCCATCGATAGGAGTTTGCGCTTTACAACAGCAGGTAGATCAATTTGCCCTACCTGAGAAATTCTGGCGAAATCGCCTGGACTTAATTCACTTAACTTCATTGTGCATTCCACCTAATTACAGGCCTCAACTCTCTTTGAATTGGTATCGATTTTAAATGACCATTGGATTAAAAAACCTTACCTAGATCAATATTTCGAACTGTAAACGATAATAATTTTCAATTGTGTTCTCTATTATGTGACAAAACTCTCAACTAATAAACGACTGTTAACAGATAAATCGTCCACGTTTAAATCACACTAAATAATAATGGTTATTATTTACACTTCTATCAAGCAATTAGCGAACAGAACACGAACGTGATCTTGATCACGCTTTTCGACTTAGCCCTTAAAGAACAGCAACAAGAAGACTAAATCACCTTACATATGTTATGGACTTGTCACATTTTTGTTCTATTATCTTAAGTTAGTAATTTACATAAATACTAATATAACAATCCAAAAATAACGCATTGAAAGCGAATGGAATGGGAATGACATGATGAATAAGAACACAGGATGGTTCTCAAGTAAGGTAATCAACCTACTTATGCTCACGGCAGTGACATTGAGTTTTAATGTCATGTCTGCCCCATGGGATGACCAACCCCCTAAAGAGGTCGAAGCGTTATTAGACAAAAAGTTTGCCGAGGGTAAGTATTCAGCTAAAGGCGCTGACACCTGTTTAATGTGTCATCGAAAAAGTCCTAAAGTCATGGCGTTATTCGATGGCGTCCACGGCAATATCGACGTCAAAGGCTCTCCAATGGCCGACCTGCAGTGCGAAGCTTGCCATGGACCATTAGGCAAACATAACCGCGGCGGTAAAGAACCAATGATCACCTTTGGTTCCAACTCTCCTGTCCCTGCCGACAAACAAAACAGTGTTTGTATGAGCTGCCACAACGATGATGAACGTATGGCATGGAGTGGCAACCATCACGACAATGCCGACGTCAGCTGCGCCAACTGTCATCAAGTTCATACCGGACACGACCCTATAGCGGACAGAGCGACAGAAGTTGCCGTTTGTACTAGCTGTCATACCCAGCAAAAAGCGGATATTAACAAACGGTCATCTCATCCGCTTAAATGGCAACAGATGGTATGTAGCGATTGTCATAATCCACACGGCACACTCGCCGACGCCAGTTTAAAGCAGATGAGCGTTAACGAAAATTGCTACTCTTGCCATGCCGAAAAACGCGGACCTAAGTTATGGGAACACGCCCCCGTCACCGAAAATTGCGCGACTTGTCATAATCCACATGGCAGTGTCAATGAAGCCATGCTTATCAGTAAGCCACCTATGTTATGCCAGCAATGTCACGCCTCTGTTGGCCATACTTCAAATGCTGTGTTCGGTGGTAACCCCAATGCATTTAATGCCGGTCAGAGTTGTATGAACTGCCATTCTCAAGTGCATGGTTCTAATCACCCATCTGGCAAGCTGCTGCAGCGCTAACAAGGAGTGGCAACCATGAAAACTTTACAGTTCCATATTAACAAGCCTTTACAACTATCTCTGATAGCGTTAGCAATAAGCGCCTCCATTGCACCAGCGCTTGCTGATGGCTATGGATTACAAAGTGCAAATCGTGATAATGCAAAAGTTGAAAAATGGCAATGCAAACGCTGCACAACATCATCAGGTTTTAGTGGCAGTGTTGGCGTTGGCGCCGCTTATAATGATGCCAGTGATATCCATTTTGGCAATACTAGCGGCACTGACACCGATGGTGCAGTGGGTCATATTGAGGCCGATGTTAACTATAGGTCAGCAACCGGCTATCAAACCCATATAGAAGCCGACAAACTGGGTTATGACACTGGTAGCGCAAAAATTGAAACTGGCCGTCCCGGACAATATCAAATTGCACTCGGTTATCGAGGATTAGCCAATTACGATACCAATGCTGCACTAAGCCCTTATCGAAACAGTGGCGATCAACTCGTTTTGCCCGATAGTTGGCAAACAGGGGCAACCACAGGGCAAATGCCAACGTTAGACAATGATGTCACCGAGACCACGCTCAAAACTCAGCGCGATCGGTTTTTACTCGAAGCTGACTATAAAGGTAGCTTCTATAAAGCCGATATCAATTATCAACATGAAAAACGCCAAGGCAAACGTGCCTACTCCGGCAACCTATTAACTAATAGTGCCATGTTGGCACAGCCGATTGATGACACTACCGATGAATTAGCCGCTAAAATATACTTTAATGGCAAAGGTTGGCTCGTTGGCATTGACTCATCCTTTAGCCAATATAAAAATGATCATCAAGCTGTTAACTGGAACTCTGCATTCACCCCCACTTTTGGTGCAGCCTATGAGGGCCAAAGTGCAGCATCCCCTGACAACAAAGCCTACCGTGTTGGTGCTAATGCACAACTCAACGGCAATGGTCATCAGGTATTAATGAATTTGAGTGTTGCCAGCTTTACCCAAGACCAAGCATTTCTCCCCGCGACGATTAACGGGCCATCACCTGTCCTGCCCACTAGCAATCTAGATGGACAAGTTGATACCACCGACATGAAGTTAAAGTACTCAGGGCGACTAGCACGTGGATTGAGCGTGCGAGCGCGTTACGACTATTCCGATAGAGATAATAAGACTTCGCTCAATCCTTATCCTCAAGTTATCACTGATAGCTACTATGCAGGTACCGCAGTAAACCCAGAATATGACAGAACCAAACAATTAGTCGATGTCGGCGCCAAATACCGATTTAGCCGCAGTATCTATATTGATGGTGGATATCGTTATGATCATAACGACTACAGTGACTTAGATAGAGATTCATTACAGCAAAACACCCTGTATGCAAAACTCAACTACCGTGTTTCACCCGCGTGGTCAGCTTGGATAAAAGCCACTGCAAGCGATAGAACCGGCAGCGCCTATAACGCCGTTACCACCACATCAAGCCCCAGTAATCCTTATTTAAGAAAGTCCTATCTTGCCGATAGAGAGCGCCAAGAATATAAGCTAAATGTGGCCTACAGTGGCTCAGAAGACTTTTCTGCCAGCGCTAACGTTCATGCCAACTTTGATGACTATGATGATACCCAAGTTGGATTGACGAGTGTTGATATTCAAGGCTATGACATTTCAGCCAGTTATAGGGTAAATGAGGACTTCAACATTAATGCCTACCTCAATCAAGACTGGCGTGACAGCGAACAAGCTGGCAGCACTAACTTTGGGTTACCCAATTGGTACGCAAACACAGATGAACAGTCAACGCTCGTTGGGGCAGGCTTAGACTACCAAAACCTATTCGATAGCAAACTCAACTTGGGCTTAGATTACTCATACTCTGATGGCCAAAGTGATACCGATGTTATTCAAGGGCTCACCTCGCCATATGGCGATTACTTTGCCGAAAAACACAACGTCAATGCCTTTGCTAAATATCAGTTAGCAGAAAAAATGGCATTACGCTTCGACTGGATCTTTGAAAACTACAAAGATTCAGACTGGCTTAACCAAGGACTAGCCGTTGATTCAATTCCCAACGTGCTGATTTTTGGCGACTTAAACCACGATTATAACGCTCACTATTTTGGCCTGACATTTAGTTATCAAATGTAGTTTTGTCATTTAAAGGATTTCAAGGAAAGAAAAATGAAACTGATCACCCAATCAAGACTTCATAAAAGTATTCCTCTAGGTCTAATCGCCATATTAGCGGGTTGCGGCGGCGATGATGGCAATTCTGGCAACCCTGGAGAACCCGGCGGGCCACCAGCAACAGAAATAACCGCGCTTAGCATCGCAGTCAGTGACGTTACTTTCGATGCTGGTATTGCGACGATTAACTACCGCATCACCAACGAGCAAGATGAACCTGTCGTCGGTATTCCGTCTGCGACCTATATAGCTGCTCAGTTGCTCCCCATGGGCTATACCAATGCAGGCAATGCCAGCCAGTGGCAATATTTTACGTCAGAGTCTTGCTCCAATGTTTGTGACGGCGAATTTATCGACCATAAAAATGGGCAATATAGCTACACTTTTAGTGGTGCATTTGACGGCATGAATGACATTAGCTTTATGTCTGGTGCTACTCAGCGAGTGGTCATCAAAGTGGGCGGTGATGCTTTACCCGATGGCACCGCTTTGCCTATCACTAACCAACATCACGATTGGCAAGACAAAGGCAGTGAACCCGCTTATACCCGTAACCTCATTGAAATGGACACGTGTAATAGTTGCCACAATGATTTGGCTTTTCATGGCAGTAAATACAATGAAGTGGAAACCTGTGTGACTTGCCATAATCTAGATAAAGTCAGCAATCCTGACAATGTATTTGCCCCCATGGTTCACGGCAAGCATTTAGTCGGTTTCCCAGTGTCACTGGCTAACTGTCAAACTTGCCACGCTGCTGATGAAACGTTAACCGAAAACATGAACTGGGCTCGCGTGCCCACTATGGAGGCTTGCGGCAGTTGCCATACCAATATTGACTTCCCTGCGGGCCAAGGTCACCCAACCCAGCAAGACAATAGTAATTGTGTCGCTTGTCATAATTCAGAATGGACCATGAGTGCCCATAGTCAAGCTGATACCGATGCTGTTCTTGGCCAATTTAATGTGGACATCGTTAGTGCAGTATTAACAGACACTACCGTTGAGTTAGCGGTAAGGCTTTCTAACCCTGCAACCAACGAAGTTTACACAGAAAGTGCCGATAAGCTTAATTTTGTCAATGACCTACGGATTTATGCCAACTGGGGAGTGAGTGTCGATTACACCACCCGCAGTGCCCGTTCAATCAAACTGCAGGACACGGCGCCTATCTCTGGTAGTGATGGATTATATACTTATCAAATCAGCGGACTCACCGTCCCTAGTGAATTAACCGCAGACAAAGGCACATTGGCCATTCAAGGTAAGCTCTGCAGCGATGACGACACGTTGGCAAGTTGTGCTGAAACAGACAACACCACCAACCTCAAGTCGAGCCATCAGTTCTTTAGTGCTACAGCACTGAGTGATACTGGACGCCGAGTCGTTGTAACCAACGAAACCTGTGGCAGCTGCCATGGCGATCAGCAGCTGAACTACCACGGTTCACGAAACGATCTTGAAGGACAGTGCCAAGTTTGTCACAACCGTAATATGCAAGCTGAAGCCAGTGCTGATAATCCTGCCGCATCAACTGCAGATTATAAGCATTTAGTACATACGCTGCATGCGGGTTCACGTGAAAGCTATCCTGATATTAACTACCCTGGCAATATCGGAAATTGTGCTCAGTGCCACACTGAAGATGACGCTGGCGTGCTGACGGCCGCATTGCCGCTTGATAGTGCAGTGCAGCCATTAGCATTTGATGATGGCAGCTTTACCAGTCCGACAGCTGCAATATGCAGTGCTTGTCATACTAGCGATACCTCAATGTCCCATATGGCTCAGCAAGGTGCCGTCTTTAAAGGCACTGAAGCAGACGCTAGCGCTGGGACCGAAAGTTGCGCGACATGTCATGGCCAAGGCGCCACCTACGATGTGCTTGCAGTGCACCCCATAAAATAAAAATTATAAGCCTAACAACTCAGGT
Source organism: Shewanella sp. GutDb-MelDb (assembly GCF_002836075.1). NCBI lineage: Bacteria > Pseudomonadati > Pseudomonadota > Gammaproteobacteria > Alteromonadales > Shewanellaceae > Shewanella > Shewanella sp. GutDb-MelDb. The sequence goes on from NZ_PJBM01000146.1 coordinate 11,791, forward strand.
TGCTAGGCTTTAACTGATTTATGATGAATAAATAATGGAACGCAAAATTATGGATATCAAAACTAGAAGCTCAAAACTCAGTTTGATTGCACTCGCTAGTACAGCTTTGTTGTTTGGCTGTAGTGATGGCAATGACGGTGCCGATGGTGAAGATGGCGTTATTGGCGTCAATATTGAAAACACCTCTACTGTAATGGCTGAATTTACCAGTGCCACTGTTGAAGAAGGCGCTGTGACTGTAAGTTTTAACCTAGAGAATGCCAATGGTGTCGCCGTGCTCGGGCTAACAAAGGATTACGATCTCAGGTTTGGTATTGCGCAGCTTGCCCAAGTGAGCGAAACCCTCGGCGAAGTAGAGTATAACCGTGGCTATCAATGGCAATCCTATATCAATGTGTTAAAAGAACCTGGTGACCTACCGGATGATACATCAGGGCTAATACCATCAGCCCAATATCAAGCTAATGTAGAAGCGGCAAGTAGTTGTGAAGACTGCTTTGTCGACAATGGTGATGGTAGCTATAGCTATAGTTTCATGCAAAATATTAGCAATGTAACAGAGCCACTCGCCGTTACTTATGGAGAAGACAATACTCACAGGGCCACATTGGAGCTTAAACTGCCCCAAGCAACGGCTAATGCACATCATGATTGGCAGCCCTCCTCTGGTGAAACCACAGGTATTCAAACTAGAAATGTGGTTAACATTACAGCATGCTATACGTGTCACCAACCTGAAAGCCTCGAACTACATGGCGGCAGAAGAGTTGACTTAGAAAATTGTGCCAGTTGTCATACCGCAACCAGTGGTGATCCAGAAAGTGGCAACAGTGTTGAGTTCACCTATATGATCCACGCGATTCATAAAGGACAAGATAGGGAGACAAGCACTCCAGATGGGCTCGTTCCCGCCCCTTATAAAATCGTCGGCTACGGCGGTAGCTTACATGACTACGGTAAAGTCATGTTCCCACAAAAACCGGCAGCCAATTGTGCCTCGTGTCATGTGGAAGGCGATGGTGCGCCCGCTAATGCAGACTTATTTAAAGCTGATCTGAGTAACAATGCTTGCGTAGCGTGTCATACAGAAAAACCCTCACAATCTCACTCAAGTACCAACTGCGTATCTTGTCACAACGCAACAGATACCTATCCTGGCACTGGCAGTGCAGAGAAACGTCATGGCGATGTATTAAAAGCCTACTCGGATGCAGAAGCTATGGGGGTGACGTTCAGTAATATAGGCCTAGATACTGCTGGTAAACTGATGTTTGATGTCCAGATTACCGATGCGACTGGCGCAGCGGTTGCTGGCGAGTTTATTAATCAAGGTACCCGTGTGGTGGTTGCTTGGGACAGTGATAAAGACTTCCCAGCTTATGCAGATGCATCATACAGCAAGCGACGTTTTAAGCTCCAAGATGGTAGCTACGATGCCACAACGATGACCTTTAGCATTGTTGCGAGCACCTTTGATATGCCTACCAATCCCGATGGCAAAACCTTTGAGCTATGGTCAGCAGTTGAAGTCTGCTTTAACAATGGCGGTTACGCCGTGGCTGAAGTGGTAATGACAGCTTGTTCAGATAAGACACGTTCTGTAGCCGTTAAAGAGCCGCCATACCACTTTGTTTGGTCAGGATCTGGCATTGATGGAGACGCCCAAGCTGCGATGCGTCGTTCTATCGTTGACACTGCAAAATGCCAGAGCTGTCACAATCAAGAAAATCATCATTATAACAATGGTTATAACTGTCAGACATGCCACACCTCAGACAAGACCACCAAAGGGGATGATAGCTTCCCTGGAGGCATGAAGCCGACCAGCTTTGCCTATAAAGCCCACGAAGCAGAGGGACATTATCTTAAATATGCGGGTGTACAATCTGGTACCGTTCTCAAAACAGATTGCTCAACCTGCCACACCGATGATGGCATCCAGCTAGGTCGAGCAACCGATCGTGTATGGCGTTATGGTGACACTACGACCGGTGTCGATATTTGGGTATCATCTGATGCAGGAGCTTGCTTAAGTTGCCATCAGAAATACCTAAGTGATTCAGGCGCAAGTCATATCACCTCTAATGGCGGGATTTTAGATGGTATGGATGCCGATGACGTTAGAACTCGATCAGCAGAAGCGTGTTCGACTTGCCATAATCCAAGTCAACTGCTTGAAGTTCACGGCAACTAATATGTTGATCATCTAGCAATTAAAAAAGGAGGCTTAAAGCCTCCTTTTTTACTCTCAGATGGTCTTAAGCACGTATTGAGTTATTGGTTTCCGTAATGTTTGCGATAACTATCATCACTCAATTGCCTAT
>NZ_PJBM01000147.1:0-14087 GCF_002836075.1 Shewanella sp. GutDb-MelDb
GTTGGTTATTATAATGATACGTGTACAAAAAAACTCTACACGACATGCTTCTGCGGAAGAGTCAGATATAGAGAAGAGACAGATACTAATCATCATGATGAAATTCAATTACACAGAGTTACAGTTTTGATGTTACGACGGTGGTAATTGCAGTAATCTAAGCAAGCTTAGTGAACTACCAATATGGAGAAGCTGCTTATTCAACTCCATAAAAAGAACTGTCACAGCGACACAGAGTAATCAAAAAAATTTATGACCAATCAATATGATTAGTACGAAATACAGATACGCCAGCCTCTCGGATTTTCACAATCCAATCATGAGCTTCAAAATCGCTTATATTGAAGTGCTTAATAGCCGTGTGTTGTAACACCCGATGTTCGTTTTCTATACTGGTGGGCATTAAGCCCGCATCATCAGTATTCACACATACTTTTATTGCACCAGTTCTGATACCAAATTTATTAAACTTCCCACCAGCTTCTAACCACTTTGACGTTGGTGGACACCAGCGATAAATTGGATGCTCGGAATAACAGTTAATTCGGCTAATAAACACGTTTGAAGTAGGACAAGCTTCGATGATTATCTGTTTTTTGCTGTACTGTTCAATCTGCCAATCTTGGATAGCCTCAATCAACTCTATCTCTTGCGGCGATATAAAGTCATGGAATATGTCATCGCTATCATGATGTAGATTAGTAGCTGAGCAGCTAATGCTAATAACTTTAGCCTTTTCATTCGAGGAATCACTTTTCATGCGCTGGCGCCACAGTATAACGGGCTTACTGTTGGAACACTTATGAATAAAGTCAGTATCAGGCGCCCATAAAACAACCTCTTCTGATGTACTTGTGCAATACCTATCAACCATTAGCGGGCAATTTCTTCTAAGCTCCCACGCCTTATATAAGTCTTCTGTTGAATAGTGCTGCACATTCCCGTAAATATGCCTAACCAATCTCGATATTTTCTGCGCTAACACAGAGAGTACACCGTTAAAAATTGGGTTATGCATCGAGATACTGACGCCCTTCTGGTAACACCAGACCAAGTTATCTAGATGCGCTTCGGGCGACAGGTAGATACGCTGTTGCCTTTTTGCCCAAACAGAAACGTCTACTCCAAGCGCTAAAGCATGCCCTAAACGATCACCAGACTCAAAGCCACAAAAGATTACCGCTTCATCGATAGCTCGGAGACCTGACAATATATGGCTATAATCTTCACCCGAGTGAACGGTTAGGAAGGGTCTGCGTAACCTTTTTTCATATATAGACTGAGCTTGCTGCTTACTCGATCTAAGCACCCTCAGTGTAGGGGCAAACACCTCAATTGGTAGCTCATTTTCATTGCCAGCCACATCAAAGCCCCGCACTAAAGCCCTAAGATCAGCCTCGGTCTGAACGGAAGCTAGCTTATCGTTATCATTCAACTGATAGCACTGATAGGTAAGCGAAGAGTAGAAGTCCTGAATTTTTCTAAGCTGAGTTAGCAAGTCTTCACGGTAGTGAGTCAGCAAGTAGTCGCCTTTGGCGGCCGTTTTGCTAAAATCTCGAGTAAAGTGAATAACAAAATGACATTGTGATTCTAGTTTGTTTGCTAAAAGTTGCTGAGCGAACCCTGCTAATTTTTTGGGTTTAAGTATCCATGACTTCTTATGTTCTTTAAGGACAAGATTAGACGCCCCCCTAAACTCCCTTGACACATGTGCCCCTAAATCATGCATTAACCCATGCTCTTGGTAGCTTAAGCAGCCTGACTGCGGTTTTCTAAGTTTAAAGCCAAAATACTCAACAAATTGCCCAAGTCCCACACCTGACACAATCATGTAGTTTCTTAGGATATTGCTTAAGCGAACAAACTGATTAACTTTCTCTTGGCTAAGCTCTTTCTGCCCTAACTGAGCATGCATCATTGCAGTAGTTAATAGCGTCCAACGAATAGAAGAAGGGACATTGCTTAAGTGGCTAGCTCGAATTAGTTGCTGAGTCACTTTACCTCTTGAAGTTACCTCTAATGTCACTAGATTTTGCACAGAAAACTGGGCCATTTCTAATTCATTCCAAGGCGGAAACAAGCAGCCCCCCTTCAGGTTATATAGCTCATCAAATAGTAGACTAAAGCTCAGATTAGTAGCGATAGGCAACAAGGTGACATCAAGCTGACCGCTGTTAAATAAGGAGTATTCAGACCTGTAAGGCCAATTGTCGGCCGAAATATTTGGATTTTTGGTTAGGTAAAGGCAAAAGTCGAGTAATGATAAAGAGTTATGACCGTGCCCACCTAAATGTACATGATTATCCGCAATATCCAAGCCGTCAAAGCGTTTAGGCAACGCTGATGGACACTGTGTTTGAAATATTGTTGTAAGCTGCTCGACACCAATTACGCCATCTTGCATCAATTGTGCATATGCCAGACCTAACACCCAAGCAGGGTCTAACATTGCAATCAGTGCCAACCACTCATCTAAACTTTCAGGGTTAACCTCAAACCTATCACCATGCCAGATGAGAAAGTACTGCTCGATTTTTTTTAGGATATGAATAACACATAGGTTGCCATCAGCATCTCGCCACTCATTGATAGCATACGCAATATCTTCATTACGCAGGGGCGCTGCCAAGTAGTGTTGATAATCTCGGATAGCAAGTTTGATTAGCCCCTCATCAACATAAGTTAGCCCCTGATTATCAGCAATAAAGCGGTCTGAGCCTACAAGAACACAAGGGACGAGCCAGTGAATATCAATTGTTAACATCAGCTGTTTAACCTAGGTTGAGTGCTAAATACAATTGCTGGTAACGAGGCCTTAAATCATTAAACATAAGCGACCTATCATTCATTTCTTTGACCACACTGTCTTTAACAGCATCAATGTATTCAACTACGTCACCCACTTCAATTTGCTGTATGACATCCTGAACTCCCACTCCAGATAAAGACTCAACTAGTTTGCGAGTTGCATCTAGTGATGCTTTTCTTAGAGTTTGCCTTTTTGATTTCGAATTAGAAGCTGTTCTCTGCTTATCCGTACTTCCAGTTGGGGTAAAAGGAGCCTTAGGATTAACAATATCACCATCGGTTTGGATACAGTTAAATATTGGATGATGCCAAATCATTTCTATTAAATCTGCACCAATTTTATGACCAAAAAAACCATCTTCGCCACTTCGACTTTTCATTGTTTTTATATCTACTAAACCTTCAAGGTTACGAGTAAACACATGTTCACGCTTCCTGAATTCTTGATGTTCTCGAATCGTATCTACAGTTGCACCGATTGTGATATTAGATTTAGCGACCTGAGTTGTACTTAGAAAACTTGCGAAACTATTTATCAGAATATACCGAAATCGGATCACAGAATCGGACAAGTGCTCGTCATCTAATTTTCCGTGGTTAGCACGCAAGATATTTAACTGAGTGAAGGTTTTGTTGAATACAGCACTGATTAAAGGCAGAGCACTACTCAGTTTAAAAGCTCTAATTTGCTCCGCATAGGTCTGTTGCCATGTAGCAATTGACTCACTGAAAGTAATAGCGAATTTACCACTATTTTGATCTGTTTCTGCATCGAGCTCTTGCGGTGTATCAGTATCCTCACTACCACCTATCTCTTCACCTGTGTACTTGCTCGGATTCATGGCATGCACACAATAAAAAGGCGCTTCATTGAAAATATCAGGTAACACCTCATTCCAAGCCAATTGGACTAATTCATTATCTGTTGTATCCGGTCGCCATAGTAGACTCATCACTAAAACTTCAAAAGCTCGACTAAAGAACACCTTATGAATACGGCTGCGAGTAATGCCATAGTAGTTATAAAAAGTATAAAGATTATACAACTCTGTATTTTCACTCCGCTCACTTCTGATATTTGGGGCTGATATAGTCATCCTATTTGTGTGCAGTTCCAAGGGTGGCATGCTACGCATGACCTTTCCAGAGATTACGCCTTCTAATATTTCTGTATTAGTTTTATCACTTGGTATCTTTAACAAACCCAATGCCACTAGCTGCTCAGAATAAAAATCCTTACTCGCCCAGTCAACATTTACGTTCATTTGAAGCTTCGGGTTAAAAGCTAGCAACTGAGTTAAACGTAACGGCACCTCATTTTTATTTCTAAGTAGGGTCAAGGTTGATTCTGAATTCACAAAGCAAGCCCCATGTTTCTTAGAATGGGCCCAATTTTTTAAAGATTCAAATTGAGTAACTTCTGGTTCGACTTGTACTTCATTTGGCTTAATTGTATCTACAAGTTGAACTATCTCTCGAGCGCTTTCAGGCTCTGGAAAGTCATTGCTTTTTTCATCACCATTACAAAGCCCAAACACTTGTGTTTTAAGAGAGCGAAAATACTTACCATACTCAGCCACTATGTTGTCTTGCTTGATCGAAAGAGCACTCATTAACTCCCTTGCTGATGCTAAATTGACGCGGTATTGATTAGGCAACACTTTAGTTAAATATGCCGCACTAAGCTCTTTAGGCATAACATCGTCATCAACACCTTTCTGAAATTGTCGAGTTACCATATGCTGGTAAAGCGTCTCATGCCCGCTTACCAATGGAATAATGAACGGACACCCTAATACTCTACGCACCACATCAAGTACTTCATATGAACGTTCTAAGGCCATATCAACATCATCAATCGGTAGTACGATAGCGTCAGAACCGAGAATATGAGCACATTCCTCGGCAAAGTCATGAAAAAACCTCTCTAGCTGTATACCTGAACGGTATTTGATGATTCTATCGAGACCTATACGGTCGGCAAAATCCGCCCCTTGACCGAGGGCATCAGCAAGAAGCCTAAGCTTGTTAAAAAGGCTATCCCTATGGCTATGATGCTTGCAGCTTGGATTGCTGACAATTGGTTCTACAGCGTTGTATAGGTGAGCAACAATAACATTAGTAAAATTATCATGATCGATCAGCAAGGTTGGATCGATAACATCAAGAAAGTGCAACCCAAGCTCTTTCTTAGCTTCCGAGTTTCTCCATATCTTGTCTGCGTTACGCAAAAACTCGGTTTTACCCGCCCCACGCTGCCCACTAACAAAGATTGCATCATGGACAGCTTGTGGCACCAGCTCGCTATTATTATCTCGGGCTTGCCTATAAGCTCTGGCCTGCGCACCTGTTGCCAGCAGATTACTAACTAAACGCTTAGCGGCTTCATGCTGCCACATAGACTTAGAGTCATACTCTTCACCGAAATGACTATTATCCAAATCTAAAATGATTCGATTTTGCTCTTTTTCTGCGATCATATCTGTCCCTAATAAATTCATATGCCTAGTTATTACTAGTATTTTTTATTTTTATAAACTATTCATTGATGTTTTCAGTAACGATAACCGTTGAATATCTTAAGTTCATTTAATGCTTTTCATTACTTTGCAGCGTCCTTAAACAGAACCTTTCGGCATTATTAGACCAAGATGCAATCCTGCCTTCGACAAAACTAGTGAGTTCCTCAAGCGAGTAGTGCATGGATAGCGTGCCTTCATGCATTAGGGTTACCGAGATATCATCAATATCAAAATCGAAACGCAATAGGTCAAACCAATCAATGTCATAGCCATCATAGAAAAACTTTTCATATAAGACAGCTGCAATGTCTTCAGCTTCACAGCTACCCCATAACGATTGTAAAGTGACTTCAGCATCAACAGCGCACTTCTCAGCAATTGAATTGATGCAACTTCTAGCGCTCTCATCATCCTCAAAGGTAATCTCATCAGCTAAGATGGCTTGAAATAGCTCTGCTACATTAGAAAATTGAACTTTCATCATTAAAACCCTGACATAAACGTATCAACGAAGCTTTTAAACTTGTCGGTGATCACGGGTAACACCCGCTTGCGCTGCAATATGGTTGGCTTGATTTCTAACGCTTCGGCAAAATCTTCACGTAGTGGCATCTCATCGCTCAACTCGTAACGCGCCACCAGCTTTTCTAAACGCTCATGATTAAGCTTTTGCTCTTCAGCTAATGCCTCTAGCGCTAGGCGTTTTTCTTTTTCCCAGAAAAACTCAAATTCATTTTCAAAATCAGCATTCGCGGGGATACCATCAAGGTGTTCATTCATGAACCTTTCAATGAGGTCTTTCTTACTCATTAAGGTAGGGTCTGATGCAACTAGATTGGCGATAACTTGGCGCTTATTCTCTTTAGCTTCATCACTATCTTCGCCGTGCAGCTCACGTAACAAATGCAGGATATAAGCGACATTAACTTCATCGCGATGCAATAGCTCTAATTCAAAATCGACGTCATCAAGTACCGACACCTTTTCTTTAATTGAGCTTTCACGGATCTGACGACTTAGGTCGGCGTACTTACTGGTGAAGTCTTGAAAGGTCTGCTCATCCATAGCTGTTTCGTCCATGTCGAAATCAGCAAAGTTACTCAACATGTTTTTAAGCTGCATCAGCTTTCTAAATTGCAATACAAACAGCTTTTGCGCATCTTCGTCAGGCAAGTTATCAACATCATCAACGGTTGGCGTAATCACCATAAGCGCGTCATGAGCCTTGTCAAAGTCAGCTATCAGCTCGTCATAAGAAGGGGTTTCTATATCTTCCTTTGGCTGTTTATTAGAAAACAGCGTAAACGCTTCATCAGCGGCTTTTTTAAGGTTTCTAAAGCAAACGATATTGCCGTGTGACTTAGTCTCGTCTAACAGGCGGTTAGTGCGCGAGAAAGCCTGAATCAAGCCATGTTGCTTGAGGTTTTTATCAACATACAAGGTATTCAGCTTAGGCGCGTCAAACCCTGTTAAAAACATATTAACCACCAGCAAGATATCAACTTCTTTCGCTTTTACTCGCTTGGCAATATTCTTGTAATAGTCATAAAACAGTTTGCTATCTTTGGTGGTATAGCTACTACCAAACATTTTATTGTAATCACCCATAAAGCTTTCTAGCTTGTCACGACTATGCAGTCTAGTAGCTTGCCCTTCATTGAGGTATTTAGCCGAGGCTTCACGCACTTCATTGGCTTCACGCACTTCATTGGCTTCACTGCCGCCTAATTCGTACTCTTCCTCTTCATTGGCCTCATAGCTAAAGATGGTGGCGATTTTTAGGTTATGTTTACCCTCAGCCTTTTTCTTAGCGAACAATTCGTAATACTTGATCAGTTCAGGTACACCCGATACACAAAATATCGCATTGTAATCACGGCTATGGGTCTTACGATTGTGGTTATCAATGATGTAATCGGTGATCATATCTAATCGTGCTGGCGAGCTTAAAAGCTCTTTAGTGTCAATGTCTTCAACTTCGATATCCAAGTTGTTATTGGAACCATCTTTGTATTTATAACTGCCCACATATTCAATGGCGAACTTCAGCACGTTATTATCACGTATCGCATCGACTATCACATAGGTATGCAAACACTCACCAAACAGATCTTTAGTGACTTTTTTAACTGACTTCTTAGCAATCGCATTATCTGCAAATATCGGCGTCCCCGTAAAACCAAATAACTGAGCACCATTAAAAAACTGGGTGATATTTTGGTGGGTATCACCAAACTGGCTACGGTGACATTCATCAAAAATAAACACTACACGCTTATCTTCTAATGCTGCCATTTCCTCTAAATACCGCTTCTTAGTGACTACGTTATTGAGTTTTTGCAGCGTGGTGACCACCAGCTTGGTATTACGGCTGGTATTCTCTTTTTGCCCTTTTCTAACTTGTATTGGCTTATCAAGCAGCTGGTGGAACAACACCTTAGTATTGTCAGTGCTATCGACACAACCTTTTGAGAAGGCATTAAATTCAAGCGCTGTTTGGTAATCGAGGTCTTTACGGTCAACCACAAACACCACTTTATCTACGTTACTAAATGAAGTGATAATTTGCGCTGCTTTAAATGAGGTTAGCGTTTTACCTGAGCCTGTTGTATGCCAAATATAACCATTGTCATATGGCAATTCATCAGCCTCTTTGACCTGTTTTACGATTGCTTCAACTGCATAGTATTGATACGGGCGCAGTACCATTAAGCACTTTCCCGTCTCGTTAAGTACGATGTACTTAACCAGCATGTTGGTTAAATGAGCTGGCTGTAAAAAGATTTTGGTAAAGTCTGCGAGCTTACTGATGCGATGATTATTAACGTCCGTCCAATCAAAGGTCTGCTTGGCCGACATCTCACTATTATTAGAGAAATACTGGGTGTTCACACCATTGGAAATGACAAACAGCTGCACATAGTTAAACAAGCCATGATTAGCATGATAGGAATGTTTTTGATAACGCTTAACTTGATTAAATGCCTCTTTAAGCTCAAGACCACGTCGCTTCAGTTCAATTTGTACCAAAGGCAAGCCATTAACCAATATGGTCACGTCATAACGATTGGTATAAACGCCTTTAACAGTGATCTGCTGCGCAACTTGAAAGTGGTTCTTCTTATGTGAACTTGAGTCCGATTCATCAAACCTTCCATCAAACAGTAGGCTCAAGTGACAACTATCGCCGTTATCTAGGCTCACATCGAGTTGGTCGCGTAATATTTTAGCCTTACCAAAAATATTGCCTTTCTCAAGCTTACCCAACACCTGCGTGAATTCGGTATCAGACAACAGCAAGCCATTGACCTTTTCAAGCTGCTTCTTAAGGTTAGCTTCCAGCGCGGCATTATCAGCTAACCTTACTACCTCAAAGCCCTGCGTGTGCAGCTGAGTGATAAGGTTATCTTCCAATTGTTGTTCTGATTGATAAGCCATAACTAATTAACGTTCCCTGTTCTAATAATGCTAATACTGTCTAAATTCAACATCAAGCGGCGCTAAGTTTACTCCACCCACTAAACAAACATCTGTTGTAATAAGCCTTTCTTAAACAGCTTTGTTTGCTCTACTTGTTCAGCGACCGCATCGGCTTTATTGTCGATAGATTGTAAAAACTGAGCAATTTTCAGCTGCTCTTCAAGACTAGGGAGCTGTACTTTAGTTTTGAGCCAACCTTGGGTTTTGAATAGCAACTTCTCGATATGCACCCCATCGCTATTAATAAAGAAAGAGCGGCGCATAAACGGAGTGGTGGTAAAACGGTTGAAATAATCAATATCCAGCAAGTCAGGCTTTGGGCGAAAGACATTGTACTCGTTAGAAACAATTGAACCTTCCAATTCTGCAGGCACTAGCCCACAAGCTCCGTGTACAATTTGACGCTTTGAAATAACAAACTCATTCTCATGAATAGTAAATTGATTTTTAACTAGCACATCTTTGCCTAGATAGTTACCACGGCTCACAACCCCACCAAAGCGACGCTTAACAGTAATAAGCTCGTAAGTCTTATCGTCCTTCATCTTCAATGAGTCTGATTGCAATATCAAAATATCTTTTAGAGGATATTCCTTCCAATCAATGAACGCCTTGCCATCGTCATCTTTAAAACGGATTCTTTTGCTAAATAGCTGTTGCATTGAGCCTTTTTTGTACTCTTTAAATAGGCGATGCTTTTCCGTCAGCTGGCTAATTTTGCGATCAACAGCGGTAAGGAAGTCTGCTATTTTTTGTTGTTCTTTTTTATCAGATGGATAACTGGCATTGCAGAGGGATATTTCACCGAGGTTTATTTTCTTGGGAAATGCAACATGGATCATCCTACTCCAAAGTTCTCTTTGAAAAGGAACGGCTGACAAGTTATGTGCTAAATATGAGGCGTTGATACCCCCCTTACCCTTGAATAAGGCTAAGCTAACATAGAACGAAGCTCTAACTTCCCAATCAATATATTTAACAGTCCCCACGTCACCAATACGTGACATTAAAATATCACCTTGTTCTAAAGACACCCTTTTGGACTCTTTTTGAAATACTTCTTCAGCTATATACTTCGTCTTTGTAAATTCATTTCTTGTTACGTGCTCTACGCTATAAAAAGGAACACCTTGATTAACATACTTAGGGGTTTGATGAGTACCATCGTAAACTTTTGCCAGAGATGATATAGGGCTTGATTCATACCCTTGCTTAAATTCACGGAACCTTAGTTTAGGTGAGGATAATTGCCTATTCACGACTTCACCTCAAACGGTGCGTCAATACCTAGCTCTTTACAGAAACTTACAATCGTCCCATCAATATCTACCATAGCCTTATCATTCGCCACTAGCTGCTTAGCCACATCAGCCAGAACAACCACAGTTTCCTCTTCAAAGGTATCGACATAACGTGGAATATTAAGATTGTACTCATTGTCGCTAAGGTCTTTTTGCGTAGCCACAAAGGCAAACTTGTCTAGTTCCTCGGCGGTCATGTTTTCGCGCTTACTCACTGCATGCAAAATACGCTGTAAGTCGGCATCAGTCATAACGTTGTTGTTGGTGCCCTTCTCAAAGTGCTGGCTGGCATCAATAAACAACACATGATCATTCGCTTTACGGTGCTTTTTAAGCACGAGTACACAGGTTGGAATTGAAGTGCCAAAGAAGATATTTGCGGGCAAACCAATGACCATATCAAGGTAGTTTTTCTCTTTAATCAAGTGCTGACGAATATGACCTTCAGCCGCGCCACGGAACAACACGCCATGGGGCAGTACCACCGCCATAGTGCCATTGTCATTAAGCTGATGAACCATGTGCTGCACGAAGGCGAAATCAGCCTTAGATTTAGGCGCTAGTTTGCCGTAATCAGCAAAGCGATCATTATTTAGATGCAATGGACTCGCAGACCAATCGGCTGAAAATGGCGGGTTAGCCACTACCGCATCGAAGCGCTCATCAAAGTGCATTGGCGTTTCTAGGGTGTCGTCATTTTGAATATCAAACTTGTTGTAATGCACATCGTGCATAATCATATTCATACGCGCTAAGTTATAGGTGCTTGGGTTTTGTTCTTGACCATAAAACTTCAAGTCTGGATTATTGGCTTCTTTGGCTACGCGCAATAATAACGATCCTGAACCACATGTAGGGTCATAAACACTTTTAAGATTGGAATTGTCTAGCGTCACCAGCTTAGCTAACAGCTTAGACACCATTTGCGGGGTATAAAACTCACCCGCCTTTTTACCTGCACCACTGGCAAACATACCAATAAGGTATTCGTAAGCATCACCGAGGATATCAATTTCACTATTTTCTAGATGGAAATCGATGTTATCTAAATGCACAAGCACTTGAGCAATAAGCTTGTTACGAGTATCAGGGTTTTTACCTAACTTGTTTGAGGTCAGGTCTAAGTCATCAAACAAACCATTAAAGTCATCGGCACTCTCGGCGCCCATGGTGCTTTGCTCAATATGGTTAAGCACTTTGGTGACGTCATCGAGAATAAACTTACCAGATTCGCCACGCTCTGCAATAACATGGAATAACTCAGAGGGCGTAAAAAAGTAACCTAAGTTATCTAAGGTCTCCTCTTTTACGGCTTCTAGGATCTCTTGGCCGTCTGCGGTGCTTTCATCAACCTCAGCAAATTTGATATCGTCTTCTTTGAGCAGTACGTCGGCATAACGATTAAGTTTGTCAGACAGATACTTATAGAAAATAAGCCCTAGGATGTAGTCACGAAAATCGTCAGCTGACATATTGCCGCGTAGGGTGTTAGCGATATTCCAAAGCTGCTTTTTTAACTCTTGTTGATGTTGCTCGACCATGATGACTCTTTAATCTGTATAAGGGTGTTATCCCACCAATAATTGACTCGATTATACACAATACACATGCGCTAAATCATCGCCAGATCAAAAAGTTAAAACTATTATGTGTTCATTGGTTTTGAGTTAGTTTATATGTGTTAGTAATCCATTGGTTTTCAACATACAAACCTGCTTAGTACAGCCGCTTGTTGTTATACGGAGACAGTATGAAGATTGAATTGATACCGACTATATCATCGCTATTACAGCAAGATGCTATATCTGTAAGCGGTGATAAACAGCTGATTGAGAAGCTATCTGAACAAATCGCTATCCTAACTCACTTTATTCCTAGCTTCTCTAACAGCACCTATCCTGAGCCTTTTCTGATGCTATTTCACCAGCCCAAAATACCACTGTTAACGGAGAGTATTGATAGACCACTTAGCAAGCAGGTGCTTTATAGCATCAAGCTAACAACTGAAGCCGTTGAGCTGTTAGCTCATATCCATAATGAGCATGACACTGAGATTAAAACTGTTTTTAACCAAGTGTTCTCAAGCCTCAAAGAGTCTGCCAAGACTCAACACCAATTGTACTTTGCACTAGGTCGCTCACCTCACTTCACCATCTGCCAGCAGTGTCAGCAGCTGGTGGCCTCAGAGCTTTGCTGTAATGGCGCTTGTCATGTTGATAGCAGCATGGAGCCCCACCAGCATTGCGATACCACCTACAAACAAATTTTTGATACTAACCTTGTTGACCGTATCTCTAGCTCTCGTAGTAGTGATGGCCATGTTGGTATTTTTAAAGACACTGCAGCTGGCGAAATCAAATTCTACATAACGATGACAAGCTGGCCGCATCCCCACGAGCCAGTGGATTGTAACCGTGTAATCGCAACCCTACCGCTCAGCGCCACCTATGATGAAGTCACTCGCCTTAAGCTCAAGCTTGAAAATGAACAGCAGTATCCTGCCCCCTGCTTTCATTGCAAAGTGCTGATAAGTAACAGAGGTGATGGAATGGATCTGGCGTCATTCGTTGATTTCGATACCGAAGCTAAGCTCTGCTTTAGCTGCGCTTCTGTTCACTATGGCGTGGTTTATTAGATTTAAAGCATCTTATTTACTAGCTACAAGTGTTAACTTGCCAATCAGTAGACTTTATCTACCCACTAGCCAAAACTTACTTTACGACGGGAAATAAACCTGTCATATAGCCAGTAATCAAACCAATAAATATTGTTATTGACACGCTAGTTAACGTTCCAAGCATCACGTACTCAGTCAGTTTTTTATCATGGCTTCGAGTTAAGTCGCCAAATCGAAATACTGACTTTGCCGCGAGCAAAAAACCAATCCCAGCAAATTGATTAGTTAAAATAAATGTAAGAATAAGTGCCCTTTCTATCTTACCAATAGCATCTCCCGCAGCTTCTAAACTGTTGTCATCATTAGTATCGCTAGCGCTTGCAGGGCTTAATGACCACTTTCCTAATACCATACTGATAAAAATTGAAACTGGTTTCCATACTGTTATATATGCTGCGACAATTACAACCACTTTATAGTCAATTAAAGAAGCTACATTTACTATACTAGTGACAATATTTGATCCACTTATCAATAGCCATGCTATGTATAATGTAATGCCATGAAGCACTTGATCAAAAAGGAAATAGGTAATACTTTTTGGCAAGTATGATTTAACTAAGTCAATCATGAAATGGATGATCAAAATGCCTATGCCTGACTTAAGAGCTAAGCAGAAATCAGATTCTAACAACCACACGATACCAAGTGTAAGCAGACCATGAACCATGCCATGTAAGTACAGTTTATTAGAACGAAAATGTTTAGCGTTTCGACATTCAACCCAAGCCTTCGGTTGAAAATAAAAATCTCCAATTACATGTCCAAGTATGAGTAACGATAGTAACAAATACGAATTATCCATTGAAGTGCTCGCTTACCAGTTCATTAAACATTTCAATGTAATCCTCAACCAATTGATACTTAGCTTTATTTAGGATTTGCGTCGTATTCACCCGTGATTTACCTAGCGTATTGGCGACCGATAGATGTGATTTATCATTCGCTATAAGGTATTCATATAGGGCTCTAGACTGTACCTGAGTTAACTCTGTTATATTTGAATCCAGATATTTAGTCAGTAGTTCAATTGATTTTTGAAACTCAGGTTTATTTGTATATATAGCGAATGTATTCAGCTTAAGCTTATCAAGACCTATTCCTGATAATGTATAAGCCTCGCCAGTAGAGCTTCTAACATCACGCCTAACATTATCACTTTGTCCTATACCAATGCTCATCCGAGCATCAAAAGAGCTGTCTTCTGATTTTAACGCTAACCTTAAGAGCAAAGCGGATTTTACTACATCTTCTATATTTGGGATGATGACTTGAAATGAATCCCCTCTATATATGTCA
>NZ_PJBM01000148.1:0-13788 GCF_002836075.1 Shewanella sp. GutDb-MelDb
GTTAGCTGTTTTATCTCCGACAACAATATCGATTTTCTTGCCTTGTCTTAAATGCTTCGCTAAAGCACGCACTAAGATATAGGGCGGATTAAAGTAAGGAGTACAGATAAACAATGCGTCTGCAGACTCTTCCACCAACGCCACAATCACTTTGTTCAAAATGTTCTTTTTACGGCCTAGCCCAACAAGCGGTGTGACACGGCTGCCTATCTTTGTTGAATTGAATGTGTATTCAGCTTTAGACAAGCGGTGCTTTAAACTGCTCACTTCAGTCTTAGTTGGCAGATGCTCTAACGCTTTTGGTTGAGTCAAAGAGCTCACCGCGACATCATCAACTAAGTAAGTTTGGATCATGTCACGCATACTGCGGGCAAGCTCAGCAGATTCGATGACATGGTAGCGATCGAATCGATACTTCTCCTCTTGATGGAGATAGATATTGTTAATGCTAGCGCCACTAAAGATCACGGCATCATCAACAATGAAGCCTTTTAGGTGTAACACACCCATAAATTCTCGAGATTTTACCGGCACACCTAAGATCTCAATCGGATGCTCTGCGGCTTCGATGACCTTGCGGTACATTAAATAATTACCGCTGTCACCTTTGTGACCAATAAGCCCACGTCTGGCACGATGAAAATCGACCAAAACTTTGATATCGAGTGCTGGATTATTTTGCTTTGCATCCATTAACGCTTGCAGTACTTCTCTGCCCGCTTCATCGTCTTCAAGATAAAGGGCTGCGATATAGACTGAATGTGTTGCATTTTCTATCCGCTTAAGCAGTTCTTTTTTCAACGCTTTTGGTGTTAATAACCATTGCAGTGAATCAGACTGTAGCGGTATACCACCTAGCTTACTCAGCAAGGCTCTCTCCTTAATAATGCGTACCATCTTTATAATAGGTGCTAGGTGTTAACTCTCTAAACATAACAATGGTATGTTTAAGTCCAGGATAAGCACGTATAACGGCTTCACGGATCACCTTTTCTGCACGATGGTGTGTTTCGGGATCTTTAGGGAACCATAGCACTTCGACTTGCGCTGTATCGTTGACGCATTGTCCGCGTCTATAACTCTGACTACTAATACAATCGATAATGAATGATTCTGCATTTACCTGACAAATTTCAGCAAGAACCTCAATCAGCTGGTCACTTAAGTTAGCAACGACGCTTTCTGGCATTCCATACACTTTAATATGTGGCATCAAGATCCTCCTAGATAAGGGCATAGAAATTACCGATTTAACACGCTCTCGGCAAGTCATTTCTACTGTTTAGCCCTGTTGAGAGCATAAAACAGCACTAAGTGTCACTATTCGGTAAATAATTAGACAAACAACGTCTACATATCAATGTTATCTCTGTGCTTTTATTCGCCAAGCAGTCGGTGATTTACACAATGATCACAGCTTAGCTAAGCGTCGTTTGTTATCATCACTATTCATTTATTTCACAGCTGAGATCACGATGAATTTTAAATCATTATTAACGTTGATAGGTGTTTTGTTAGCCGCATGGGCTATCTTTCATTTTAAAGCGCAGTTAGGGTTACTGATGTTCCCGCTATTTTTTGGCTTGGTGTTGTTTGTCACACTCAAACTGTATCATTTAATGAGCCATGATGACGACGACAAACCTGAGTAATCCGCTTTGTTTCTTATAAAGGACAGTACATTGATACTTCGGAATATCATTTCTACAGCGCTCTTGATGACCTTAGCCAGCACAGGGATTGCCGCTGAACTCAAGCTTGTATCCCCACCGCGCACCACACTCACAGCATTAACCGTTATCGCGACGAATCCAAGTGGCGTAACCCAGCGTCAAAATGCCGATAAATTATTTATCCCCGCAAGCACGATGAAATTGCTCACAGCGGTGTCCGCTACTGCGGCACTCGGCAAGGACTTTCGTTACCACACTAACATATACGCTGATAACCCTATCCAAGATGGTCAAATTGAAGGCGATGTCTATCTCTCTTTTACCGGTGACCCCACTCTGACAACTGAAGATATTCAAGCGTTATTGGACCAACTTAAACAACAAGGCTTAAAACACATTACAGGTAACCTTTATCTTGTAGGCGAACAATACGAGATCCAACATGCTCCGGGCCGAGTATGGGACGATTTAGGGATCTGTTATGCCGCACCAGTATCAAGTTATGTACTCAATAAAAACTGTATACAAGCTCAGTTTAAGCCAAGACTGGCAGACAATGCGGGTGTGGTTGAACTGTCAAAAAATGAACCTGTAGTGATTGTAAGCCGCGCTACATTTGATAAAAGTGGTCAGCGGGCGATTTGCAATTTAACGCTGGCAAGATTTGAGAAAAACCAATATCGCTTAGACGGTTGTTATCCAGGAAATAAAGCCTTGAAGTTATCTGTCGCCATTACAGACCCAGGCCTTTACGCAATAGATAAACTGACTCAAAGCATTAACTACAACGGCATTAGTATTAACGGCAGTATTACCTTAACTCAGCAGCACGCTGCTAATGCTCTGTTAGTCGCTCAGCATCAATCAGAGCCCTTATCTAGTTTAATAACAACCATGCTATTAAAGTCTGATAATTTAATAGCAGACAGCCTCTTAAAACGCATGGGGCAGTATCTATTTGGATCCTCTGGAACATTTGCCAATGGTAGCGCTGCAATGACACAGATATTATCTGAGCAAGGTGTTGACTTAAGCAGTGCCAATATTGTTGATGGTTCAGGTTTATCTCGTTATAACTTACTCAGCGCCAACCAGTTAGCTCAGGTTTTAGCACTCATACAACAAAACGAACACTACAAATACATCATTGATGCACTTCCTGTTGCAGGCATCACAGGCACGCTGAAATATCGTCATGGCTACGCTCAAGCCCCCCTAAAAGGCCAGATAGTGGCCAAAACAGGTTCTATGCTGGGCGTGGTGAATATTGCAGGATTTATAAAACAAAATGATGCTTTGCCGTCTATTGTGGTTATTTTGCAAAACGGCGTCAGTCCGACACCCGTTAAGGCCAATGTCCCCACTTATGATGTCTCTATCTTAAAACAGCTTGTTAATAACGCTAATCACTAGATTCACAACATTAAAAGATAAAAAAGGCGGATTAAGTTAACTTAATCCGCCTTTTAATTGTTGGCGCTTTTTAGTTAGAAAAGTGATTCATCAATATCCATTATTGAAGCGTCGCCTGTTGCAACTTGAGACAAATGATAATCTGCTTTTGCTAACAATTTGTCGAAATAGAAACGGCTTAAATGCTGCTTTTGCACCTTGAAGTTATTGTCTTCATGGTCATTTGCTGCATCTGCCATCGCCAGCCAAAAATAACCATACAAGCTATATCCAAACGCATCTAGGTAATCAACGGCACACGCATTAATTAATGCAGGCTGGGTAAGTTTATGTTCATTCACTTCACGACCAATGACTAATAGCTTCTCAAATAAGCCTAATACTCTGGCTTTATCAGCACCCGATACATGCTCAAATTGGTCAATATTGGCAGTCTGTTCTGCAACGAACTCGGTCAACGCTTTAAGATTGTCTCCAGTGACCTTACGCCCCAAGAAATCAATAGCTTGAATGCCATTGGTGCCTTCATAAATCTGTGCAATACGGGTATCACGTACCAGTTGTTCTATACCCGTTTCACGAATATAACCATGACCCCCAAACACTTGTTGCGCCATAATCGCGGCATCCAAACCGCGATCGCTTAAGAAAGCTTTTGAAACCGGAGTGAGTAAACCAACATAGCGACTCGCTTTCGCTTTTTCGTCTGCGTTATCGGAAAATTTCGCTAAATCTAATTGCTGTCCAGTATAAACAGATAACGCTCGCCCAGCTTCCGTTAACGTACGGACAGTGAGGAGCATGCGTCTGACATCGCCATGCACTAAGATGGGGTCGCTTGTTGCGCCCGTAGGTGAACCGCCGGCAGCAACACCTTGAACACGCTCTTTTGCATATTCAGACGCCATTTGATAAGCCGCTTGTGACGTGCCCAGCCCTTGAATACCTATGGCTAGTCGCTCATAATTCATCATGGTGAACATGCACACTAATCCACGGTTTGGCTTACCAATCAAATAACCTTCAGCATCGTCAAAATTCATCACACAAGTTGCCGAGCCTTTAAGGCCCATTTTGTGTTCAATAGACCCCACGGTAACGCCATTGGCATCACCCAGATTATTGTCGGCATCAACCTTTATTTTAGGCACCAAAAATAGCGAAATACCATTGGTGTTAGGCAATTTTGCTAATACCAAGTGAATCACATTTTCAGTTAAATCATGATCGCCACCAGTAATAAATATTTTGCTACCGGTGATGTTGTAACTACCCTCTTCGTTGGGGACGGCTTTGGTGCGTATATTACGCAGATCAGAACCCGCCTGAGGCTCTGTCATATCCATCGCCCCAGCCCACTCTCCGCTGTACATCATCGGCAAATATTGCGCTTTGATTGCTTCAGTACCATGCGCATGAATCGCCAATGCGGCGCCAGCGGTTAACGAACCATATAGGGTAAAAGCATTACACGCGCTATAAGCCATTTCATCAACGAGCACGCCAAGCATTTTTGGCATACCCATGCCACCAAGCTCTGGATCGCCACATAGACCCACCCAGCCACCTTCTGCATACTGGTTGTATACCGCTTTATAACCATCAGGTGTGATCACCTTATCACCTTCGTGACGAACACCTTGCTCATCGCCGCTGCGGTTAATAGGATGGATAAGTTCACGGCTGATCTTGTCTGCTTCATCTAAAATCGCTGCCGCCGTATCCATATCTACAGACTCGGCCATTGCAGGCATAGAAGCCCATGTTTTAGGGGCATTAAATACTTTTTCTAGCAGAAAGCGCATCTCAGCTAATGGCGCGTTATATGGGTTCATACTCAACTCTCAAACGATAGATTAAAACAGTTGTTTCAAATCTACCAGATAACGCCAAAAAAGAAAGCCTTTTCTTGCTCTATCTTTAAGCTACAACATAACGAATTCATGTGCCTAATCGGCATTCAAATGATCGTCTCAATGCGCTAAAAAATTGATATTTAAGTTTTAGAAACGAAACTAATACTGATGTTAATAGTGCTAAAAGTAGAATATGAAAGCAGCCAAAAGGATTTAGTTGGCTAGCAATAGATGGAAGCGAAATGGTGCTAGTTTGGGATTGTTGCGGTATTTGATGACGTTGCTTTTAAGGCAGAGGCTGACGCGGTATGCAGCGTTGAACACTAAGATTGATAATGACTGATAACCCGAATGACTAAAGGTAATAGTCATTATAAAAAAGCCGTAATCATCTTGTATTACGGCTTCCACACTTAGCTGTAAATAACAGTCTCTTAAGTTACCACATCAGGTCGTCTGGAATAACGTAGTCAGCGTAAGGATCATCCGCTTCTACCGCAGTAACATTATCTTCTTGAGTCCATAAGTAACCAATCCAAGCTGGCACTAATAGATTGACTCGCTCAACGAGCTTATGCGGCGCCAAATAACTCAGATCTTCATGTCTGATAATGCCAAGGCGTCCATTTAATAGCTGCGCTTGGAGCTTATCATCAACATAAAGAGAGAAAATCTTTTTCTCAAAAGTGTAGTTGAATTTAATCTCTGCCGATCTAGATGGTGTGATAGCAAGTTTCTTAAATTCGGTCACTAAACCACGCACAAGCCCTTTTTCAGAGGCTTCTGCAAAACGTTTTTCGTTTAATTGCTTATCTTTTTCAATTTGCGCTAGCTTCTTAGCAGCGATCTCTTGTTTGAGCTCGTCGCTGCCATCATCGACTTTTGCTTTTTTATCACGACGTTTTTGAGTTTTTGTATCTCTTACTTTCTGCTTGCTAACCAAACCAGCCTTAAGTAGCTGTTCCTGAAAAGGATTTGCCATATCTTATTTTCTCTACTTTAACGTTATTTTTGTTTCGCTAATTGACCGATTTCGGCCATCGCCGCGCCAGCACCACCGAGTGACCAGCCACCGTCTACCGGCAATACAGCGCCTGTAATGTAAGACGCCATATCAGAGGCTAAAAACAGTGCTGCGTTGGCGATATCTTCACAACGACCATTGCGCCTTAAAGGAACACCTTTAGCGACATGATTTTGTAATTCTTCTGTTGGTGCTAATCGATTAAAGCCTTCTGTGCCTGCGATGGGGCCCGGCACAATTGAGTTTATTCTAATGCCTTTATTGCCCCACTCAATGGCTAACGTTTTAGTCAGCATATCTACACCCGCTTTTGCAGCACAAACATGGACTTGCATTGCCATAGGGACAAAAGCTTGCGGCGCTGAGATCTGAATGATGGCGCCACCATGTTCTGCCATCAAAGGTAAAGCTTGCTTTAATACTTGAAAACTACCCAGTAAATCAATATCCATCACTGACTTAAAGCCATTTTCTGATAACTTTTCGGCCGAGGCCGGAAAGTTACCCGCAGCGCCACTGACAAGCACGTCAATAACGCTATAAGAAGCGCGAATATAATCAAAACCTAAGGATAATGCGTCTACATCTCGTACATCGAAGCAAGCTCCAATATGGTGACCTTGAGGATTTGTCGCTGATAATTTGGCGACTGCGGCATCGACCTTGTCTTTGCTGCGGCTAGCCACCGCCACGTTAGCCCCTGCTTTTGCAAAACTAAGCGCTATACCTAAATTAATGCCACTGGTGCCACCGACGACAACAACGTTTTTTCCTTGGTAATTAAACATAGAGTGCACTCCACTTGCGGTATAAATGACGGTTAATTATCTAACTAACTTGTAACTTATATGACTGCACTCTTTTATTAAAGCATTTAATTGATACTGTTATGCTATTGACTGATGAATATCATGCAATGCTTTTAACGGATCAGCAGCTTTAGTGATTGGTCGACCTATCACTAAATAATCTGAACCGGCTGCCAATGCTTGTGGTGGCGTCATGACACGATGTTGGTCGCCTTTGTCGCTACCGACAGGTCTAATCCCTGGAGTGATGAGCTTAAACTCTTGGCCAAACTTTGCTTTTAATAAGCTAGATTCGTGCGCAGAACAGACCACGCCGTCGAGCCCGGCTCTTTGAGTTAAAGCTGCCAAGCGTAATACATGTTCCGAAGCCGGGACGTTAATGCCTAGCAATTTAAGCTCTTCATCACTCATTGAGGTTAATACAGTTACAGCGATTAACAGCGGTGCTTTATCACCATAAGTCTCAAGTGCACGCTTAGCGGCTTCCATCATGGCAAGGCCACCAGAGGCATGCACATTGGTCATCCACACACCCAGTTCAGCTGCCGCTGTAACGGCTTTTGCTACCGTGTTGGGGATATCGTGAAACTTCAAATCTAAAAAGAGATCAAAGCCGCGGCTATGAATATCATTAACGATTTGTGGGCCGAACAAAGTAAACATTTCTTTGCCAATCTTAAGTCGGCACATATCAGGATCGAGCTTATCTATTAGCTGCAAAGCATCATTTCTATCATCGTAATCTAAGGCAACCAAAATAGGTTTGTTTGTCATTTTGTCTCCAATCGCTTTGCGTTTGTCATTTGACTAATCGTATTTTTAACGGAGGAGGAAATCACTTTACTCTCCGTCTAACCCTCGAACTCTTTTTATACTTCCCCAATTTTTACAAGAGGGACAGTGCCAATACAGTCGATGGGATGGGAAACCGCATTCACTGCAGCGGTATCCAGGCCGAAATTTTATTTGCTGTTCAACAAGTTGCTCAAGCATCGATAAGCTCTTTTTTGCTTGACCATCTTCAGCCTGTTTGACGTGCATTTTCATTAAATGTTGAAAGCTCTTCATTGTTGGGTGTCGAATTAAGCCTTCTAGAATGAGTTTCTCTGCATCCTGTTCATTACCTTGAGATATCATATGCTGCGCTAATGTCACCGCAATACTGGCGCCAGCGCCCTTCTCGATAGCTTCTCTTAGGAGCTCTTGATACCCAATACTGTCATCAGTCAGTAAATAAACCTGCTTAGCAATCGTTAAACAATCAGGAAACAGGTCAATGTTGCTGCTAAGCAATTTCTCTATCGATTGCTTACACGCTTTAAAATCTTCTAATTTTAAGTGAAGTTCAGCGAGTGTCAGTAAGGCTCTTCCGCAACTAGCATCAAGCTTAATCGCCGCATGTAAACGCTTAAGTTTAACGGCATCATCATCCGTTTCAGCGGCCAATTCACAATAAAAATGAGCACTGTCATGCTTTAATACTTGCTGGCGTTTACGCTTAAGCTTTTTAATAATGTCGATAGCCTTTTGCCAATCTTTAGTCACTTGGTAAATGGCAATAAGATGAGTTTCTGACTCTTCGCTATGATCGTCTTGGTTTACAAGGTTAATAAAAATTTCTTCAGCGCGATCATAAAAGCCGGCGGCTAAATAATCTTTACCCAACTCCATCATCGCAATATCTCTTTGCTCTGTGGTTAAGCTAGGTCTTGCGATAAGGTTTTGATGAATTCTGATGGAGCGGTCGACTTCGCCGCGTTTTCTAAACAGGGAGCCCAACGAAAGGTGAGTATCTATGGTGTCGTCATCGACATCTAGCATAGATATAAACAGATCAACGGCTTTATCAGACTCATTAGACAGTAAAAAGTTTAAGCCGGTGAAATAATCACGACTCAGCTGTTCTCTCTGATTACTCTGCTTTTGCCTGACACTTCTGCGCCCCATATACCAACCATAACCGGCGGCGATAGGAAGAAGCAGAAAGAGGATTTCTAACATATTAAGCGTCTACTTCCTTTGCTGCGCTTTCAATAACAGCAGTGCTATTATCCGATGTCTTAGTATCGTTTGGATTAGCTGATGCTGCCAACTGTTTTTTTAAACGTCTAATTGAAAACTTAAGACCTGCAATATGATACATCGCAAATATCCAGCTCACTAAAAATCCAGATAGAAATACAAACGCAAGCACGACTGGCAACCTAAATTCACCCTGAGCAACAAAGTAACTGATGGTGACGACTTGTTCGTTCCGAGCGCCAAAAATAAGCGCTATGAAAAAAAAGGCGGCAACTAAAACGGCAATGATGAATGACTTCACGTTAAGCTCCAGACACGTGTTGGTAGGCTTTGATTATCTAAGAAAAAGAGCGAACTAGCTAGTGATACCTAAGTTTTAGATATAAAAAAGCCTCCCGAGGGAGGCTTTTAATACTTTGTAAATTACGCGTTGAGCGCGTCAACACGTTCGCGCAGTTCTTTGCCTGGCTTAAAGTGCGGTACGTACTTGCCTTCCAAATCAACTGATGTTCCAGTCTTAGGATTACGGCCAGTGCGCGGTGCACGATAATGAAGCGAGAAACTACCAAAGCCGCGGATTTCTATGCGATCTCCACCTTCCAATGTCTCGGCCATTTGCTCTAACATCTCTTTAATAGCACTTTCCACTTCTTTCGCAGACAGCTGCGACTGCCTAGTGGCAAGTTTTTCGATCAGTTCGGATTTTGTCATCCTATACCCTCTATTTATCAAGCCAAACACAGTCACCTTTTAGGGGTGCATGCACCCCTGAACTTCAAGGCGATTATTTACGAGCTGCTTTGAACGCTTCAGCCATAGCACTGCTCATGACGTCATCTTCTTGCTTGTTCAAGCTAGCCATTGCTTCTTTCTCTTCAGCTTCATCCTTAGCACGGATAGAAAGGCTGATAGTGCGGTTCTTACGATCCACACCCATGAACTTAGACTCGACTTTGTCACCTACAGAGTAAACTGTTGATGCATCTTCGATACGTTCACGAGAGATATCTGAAACGCGAAGGTAACCTTCAACAGTCTCAGCTAGTTCAATTGTAACACCTTTTGCGTCAACTGCTGTAACAACACCATGTACAACAACACCTTTCTTCTTATCAGCAAGGTATGCATTGAATGGATCGTCTTCAGTTTGCTTAACGCCTAAGCTGATACGCTCGCGTTCTGGGTCAACAGAAAGTACCACTGCGTGGATTTCGTCGCCTTTCTTAAATTCAGCAACTGCGTCTTCGCCAGTACCATTCCAAGAAATATCAGAAAGGTGAACTAGACCGTCGATGCCGCCGTCAAGACCGATGAAGATACCGAAGTCAGTGATAGACTTGATCTTACCAGAAACCTTGTCGCCTTTATTGAAGCGCTCTGCGAAGTCATCCCATGGGTTAACTTTACATTGCTTAAGACCTAGAGAAATACGACGACGCTCTTCATCGATGTCAAGAACTAGAACTTCAACTTCATCACCTAGGTTAACAACCTTTGATGGGTGGATGTTCTTGTTAGTCCAATCCATTTCAGAAACGTGAACAAGACCTTCAACGCCTTCTTCAATTTCAACGAAACAACCGTAGTCTGTTAGGTTAGTTACGCGACCAGTCAAACGTGTGTTTTCTGGGTAGCGTTTGCTGATTTCTAACCATGGATCTTCGCCAAGTTGCTTAAGACCTAGTGATACACGTGTGCGCTCACGGTCGTACTTAAGAACTTTAACGTTGATTTCGTCACCAACATTAACGATTTCTGATGGATGCTTAACACGCTTCCAAGCCATATCAGTGATATGTAGAAGACCATCAACACCGCCAAGATCAACGAATGCACCGTAGTCAGTAAGGTTCTTAACGATACCTTTAACTGATTGACCTTCTTGAAGGTTCTCAAGAAGAGCATCACGCTCTGCGCTGCTTTCAGATTCGATAACTGCACGACGAGAAACAACAACGTTGTTGCGCTTCTGGTCAAGCTTGATAACTTTGAATTCTAATTCTTTGTTTTCTAGGTGAGCTGTATCGCGAACTGGGCGAACGTCAACTAGAGAACCTGGTAGGAATGCACGGATACCGTTTAATTCAACAGTGAAACCGCCTTTAACCTTACCATTGATGACACCGATTACAGTTTCAGCATCTTCGTACGCTTTTTCTAGAACGATCCAAGCTTCGTGACGCTTAGCTTTTTCGCGAGACAATTGAGTCTCACCAAAGCCATCTTCAACAGAGTCGAGAGCAACGTGCACGGTATCGCCAACAGAAATTTCAAGTTCGCCATTGGCGTTCTTGAATTCTTCAGCTGGGATTGGGCTTTCAGACTTAAGACCTGCGTCAACAAGTACAGTACCGTTTTCGATGCGTACAACTACACCAGTTACGATAGAACCTGGACGGAACTCCAAAGTTTCAAGGGATTGTTCAAATAGATCAGCAAAAGATTCAGTCATGTTTAGGTTACTTTCTTTAATAAACCACAGTCCATCCTAGACGCGGAGTCAGTATAATAATTTGCCTCATCCTTGGGGCAAATAGTTAAATACCTGCTTACGCAGGTACTCGAAAACTTTTATGAATATGCGTTAGCGCCATGTCTAACACATCTTCTATAGAAATATCAGTCGTATCGATAATAAGTGCGTCCTCGGCAGGGACCAAAGGTGCAACGCTACGATTCATATCGCGGTCGTCTCGCTCTTTTATCTCAGACAAAAGTTGATCAATTTTAACATCGAAGCCATTGTCCTGCAACTGATTATAGCGTCTTTGCGCTCTTTCCTCTGCCGTAGCAGTTAAAAAAAGTTTCGCCGGTGTTGTTGGGAATACAACAGTTCCCATATCGCGACCATCTGCAATCAATCCCGGTGTCTCAGCAAATGCGCGTTGGCGACGCAACAATGCTTCTCTAACACGTGGAAATGCAGCCACTTTTGATGCCGCATTCGAGCACTCTTGGCTACGTATCGTAATGGATACATCTTCGCCTTCGAGTACCACTTTGATGCCTCTACTTCCATTACCAGTAATGAACTGCACATCTAAATGTGCTGCAAGTAGCGTTAATGATTCTTCATTATCAAGTTCTACGTTGTGATGAATAGCAGCCAATGCTAATACGCGGTAAATTGCACCACTATCTAATAGCTTGTAGCCTAACCTTTCGGCAAGCAATTGACTAATAGTACCTTTTCCCGCACCGCTAGGGCCGTCAACAGTGACAACAGGAGCCCGTTCTAACATAAAATCCTCCACAAGAAATTCAATCTTCCTTGATATAACCGAAAATGAGCGCGCGTATTATAAACCATCTGACACTAGAAAGCGGCATCTAATTCAAATATCCAAGGATCCCATTAAGCAATGGTTCAGACTACTGAAATGAGTCTGAACCAATTAATCAAAGGTATTAGTGCGGAAGCTACTTAGCGAGGGCCTTAAACTGATTAAAATAATCAGGAAAGGTTTTAGAGGTACACTCTGGTTCGTTAATGGTGATACCACAATCGGCAAATGCCAACATAGAAAAGCACATCGCCATTCTGTGGTCATTATAAGTGTCAATATCAGCAGTCTGTAGTTTTGCTGGGGGGGTCACACTAATATAATCATGCCCTTCATCGACAATAGCGCCAACTTTACGCAGCTCTGTCGCCATTGCAGCAAGACGATCGGTTTCTTTAATGCGCCAGTTATAGATATTACGGATATGGGTCGTTCCCTCAGCAAACAAAGCCGCTGTTGCTATTGTCATCGCGGCATCCGGGATATGGTTCATATCGAGATCAACCGCCTTCAGTTTAGAGCCTCGAGCTATAATGTAGTCATCGCCCCACTCTATATCCGCGCCCATTTGTGCGAGGACATCGGCAAACTTAACGTCGCCTTGAATACTGAGCTTACCCACGCCGGTGACTTTAACTTCGCCACCTTTAATCGCGCCAGCCGCAAGAAAGTAAGATGCTGAAGATGCATCACCTTCGACTA
Source organism: Shewanella sp. GutDb-MelDb (assembly GCF_002836075.1). NCBI lineage: Bacteria > Pseudomonadati > Pseudomonadota > Gammaproteobacteria > Alteromonadales > Shewanellaceae > Shewanella > Shewanella sp. GutDb-MelDb. Next base: position 12,784 of record NZ_PJBM01000148.1, read on the forward strand.
AAATTTTTCCAGGTGAGATATAACGCTGACCGGTTTTAATTTCAAAAGAGGCATAATCCTTGTTGGTGACTTTGACACCAAACTGTTCCATCAATGCTAAGGTGATATCAATGTAAGGCTTTGATACTAGCTCGCCTTTAATTTGAATATTAACGTCGCCTTTCGCGAGAGGAGCGACCATTAATAGCGCCGTCAGAAACTGACTAGATAAATCCCCCGCTATATCTACGTTACCGCCCCTTAGCCCAGTGGCATTGATGGTTAACGGTGGAAAGCCTTCATTTTTCAAATAGGCAACATCAGCCCCTAGCTGACGCAGTGAATCAACAAGGTCACCAATAGGTCGCTCTTCCATTCTCGGTTCACCCGTCAAGGTAAACTCACCGTTACCCAGCGTCAAAGCGGCGCATAAAGGCCGCATTGCAGTACCTGCATTGCCAAGAAACAGAGTTTGGGCTTTCTCACTGTTGAGTGTGCCCGCAATACCGTCAAGTTCACAAACAGTATTGTTGTTTGATAAACGATAATTCACACCTAGCTGTTTAAGCGATGCGAGCATATATCGAATATCATCAGAGTCGAGTAAATTTGTTAATGTCGTGGTCCCTTCAGCTAGCGTTGCTAGCAATAAAGCGCGATTAGAAATGCTTTTAGATCCAGGGATATTAATAGTCCCGTTGACTTGTTCGATCGGCTCTAAACGTAATTGATTCATTGATAACTTCTTTATATGACTGCAGGAGTCAAACTCACCTGCGGGTTAACAGTAGATGTTCATGCTAAAAGCTTTTTATGTCACCACGACAAAATGACAGCTGGTTTAGCGATTGTTTGAACTTCGTAGTTACAAATTTACTGATTGCTGCGAAGTATTCAACACTTTTCTGCTAAAAAATGCCCTTTAGCTGCTAAATGTTACTCAAGAGGGTGAAACTGAACATTAATAACGGTAAATAAGCTCGCTTGAGGCTGAACTTAGAACAGTGGAATGTTTTTTTGCCACTT